>DATGGL010000107.1:0-29811 GCA_035308605.1 Bryobacteraceae bacterium | reverse complement strand
AATCCCCACATCTTGACCGATGCCCGGCGGACGTCGGGCAGTTTGCCGAACGTAGTCGCGAGAATCAGAAACGCAGACGAAATTCCGGCGATGATGCCGCACAAGTAAATCGCAAGATGCGGCGGAGTCCAGAACGTGTCCCGTCCAATGGAACGATGCCAGGAGATATCCCATTCGACCCCGATCATCGCGGACGTGACGCCGATGACGCAGGCCCAGAGATACCACGGGACGCGCGGAATGTAAGAGACGGCCTCTGCGCGCGCAGGGAACACGACGCTGTGTGCCATGTCCTTTATATTAGCCGCGAATGCAGCCGAAATGAACCCGAATCAGGCGACGATCTTCATGCGCTTGGCCACCCTCGTGATGATTTCGATGGCCCGGGCGAGCACTTCTTCCGAATGCGCCGACGTCACGATAGTTCGAATTCGCGCTTTGCCTTCGGCGACCGTCGGATATCCGATTCCAGTCGCGAACAAACCTTCGTCAAACAGGGCGCGTGAAAACGCGTGCGCCGTCGCGGCTTCGCCCACCATGATCGGAGTAATCGGAGTTTCGCTCGCTCCCGTCGACAGGCCGTTGGCGTGTAGACCGGCCTGGAAAAAGCGCGTGTTCGACCACAGTTTCTCGATGCGCTCCGGTTCCTTTTCCAAAATGTCGAACGCCGCGATGCAGGCTGCGGCGACGGCCGGCGGATGCGATGTCGAAAACAGGAAGGGGCGAGCGCGCTGGTGCAGGAAATCGATCAGGTCCTGGCTGCCGCAAACGTAGCCTCCCAGAACACCGATTGCTTTCGATAGCGTTCCCACCTGAATGTCCACGCGGCCGTGAAGATTGAAATGATCCACCGTCCCGCGGCCGTTTCGCCCCAGCACGCCGGAAGCATGTGCATCGTCCACCATCATGATCGCGCCATATTTCTCGGCGAGCTCGGTGAGCTGCGGAAGCGCGCCGATATCGCCATCCATGGAAAACACGCCGTCCGTGATCAGCAGCTTGTGGGCGCTCACATTGGAGAGCGCCTGGAGCTTCTCCTCGGCATGCGCTGCATCACGATGACGGAAAACGTGAATTTTGGCCTTCGATAGCCGGCAGCCGTCGATGATGCTCGCGTGATTCAGCTCATCGGAGATGATGTGATCCTCGGGAGTAAGGATCGCCGAGACGGTGCCGGCATTAGCTGCGAAGCCGGACTGGAACACCACGCAGGCCTCGACATTCTTGAACTTCGCGATGCGGCGCTCGAGTTCATTGTGCAGGCTCATGGTGCCGGAGATTGTGCGAACGGCTCCCGATCCCGCGCCGTAGTGCCTGGCCGCTTCAATCTCGGCTTCCACTAACTTGGGATGATTCGCCAGCCCCAGATAATTATTGGACGCGAGATTGATAACTTCCTTGCCATCGAATCGCGCGATCGGTTCGCACGCGGATTCCAGCTCCCGCAGACGCTGATAGGTCCCGGCCTTACGCCAGTTTTCAAGTTGCTCGGACAGATAAGCGAGAGCTTTGGACATTTAATTTATTGTGGCAAGTTTCACAACGATAGAAGAAGCGCCCGGGCTGGCATTCCGGTGAGCTTGGTGAGCGCGTACGCGTACCACTGAAGCTGCCGCTCATACTGCTCGCGGCGGGCCGAGGAATCGGCGTCCGTCTTGAAGTCGACGATAATCCAGCCGCCGTCTTCGACGAACGCGAGATCGATGATGCCGTCGAGCAACTTCGTGCCGTCAAGCGGAAGAGTCACCGGATATTCGCGATGACACCTCTTGGACGCGCGGGCTCTTGCCAGTAGTGGATGCGCAAGCGCGGCCGCCACGGCCTCACGCGCGGCGTTTGCTTCTTCCTGTGGCGCGCCCAGCGACCGAGCAGCCATCTCGACGGTTCTTGCGATCGAAGCCGCGGTCGCGTCGAGAGCCACGTCCCTCAACACCGAATGCACCAGCGCTCCAAAACGGCGGCCGCTGGGACGCCCCTCGCTTCTCCCAGCCGTCTCGATTACAACCTCAATCGCGTTCGGTGGCGATTCCTCAGTTTGACTCGCGAGCAAGATCTCGAACTCCGGCGTTGAACCTTCGGCGAGGCGCTCAGCTCGTTTCTGGGCCCATGCGTGATAAGCCGCCAGGCTGACGCCGCCGTCTTCCGCGAGAATTTCTTTCTGCCGCAAGCCCAGCCCGCCATCGACATTTAGAACTAATTTCGCCGGATCCCACCAAACCACTTTGTGCGTCCCCTGATGCGGCTGAACCAGGCCGGGCCGGACGGAGAATTCCTCCTGCCGGTCGTAATCGAGCGGCCGTTCCAGCACAGAGGCCGGTCCAAACTCGGGGCACCCGGACGCGGGCGTCGACTTTCGCCAGTTGGCATTCGAAGGATAGATGGCTTTGTTCAGCGGGCTCAGCCAGCCTTCGAACGGTTCATCGCCAATGGCCGGAACCACAAGGAGATCGCGCGCCCGCGTAGCTGCGACATACGCAACGCGGACGCCCTCGGCACGCTCGCGCGCGCTTTCCTGCGGCTCGTGATCGGCGAGTTCGCGGGGAGCGCACCGCAGCAGACGCGTTGCGCTCAGCCGGCGTGCTCCGTCGACGAATTGGTCAGGCTCTCGCGCGGCAATATTAGCGGTCAGATCGGCGAGGATGACCACTGGAAATTCCAGACCCTTTGCGCCGTGCACCGTCATCAGGCGCACCCCGTCGGAATCCTCTTCGAGCAACGGCGCCTCCGCGGCTTCTTCTTTCTCGGCCTGGGCCGCGAGCTCTTCCACGAATCCTCGAAACGAGATGCCGCCGGAGATTTCGTAATTGCGTGCCAGATCCGCAAGCCGGGCGACATTCGCCAGGATCTGATTCCCGCCCGGGCGAAGCAGGAATCCGGCATGCGCGCGCGTGGCTTCGATCAGCGCATTCACCGTCACAGCGAACGGCTGCCGATTGCGGGTGCGATGCAGACCGGCCAGCAGCGTCAGAGCTTCGGTTACGGGCGCGAAGACGGCGTCCGCGTCCTCCGGAAGGTGGAACGGATGCAGCCGGCCATGTTGGTGGCGAAAACGCAACAGAATTTCGTCCGCGATGGCAAACAGCGAGCCTTTCAGGGTTGCGAAAACATTCAGCTCATCGTCAGGCCATTCCACTGCGGTAAGCGCGGCGCGCAGAGTTTCGATTTCCTCGCGGTGATGGAACGACTTCGATCCGGCCAGAAGATGCGCCACGTTCCGGGCTTCCAGCGCGCGCGCATATTCACGGGTCAGGTCTGACCCAGCTTGTGTCCGGCGTCGAAACAGAACCGCGATATCGCGCGCCCGGAAGTTCCAGCCGCTCGAATCGATCAGCCAGGAAATAAGCGCCGCGATCGCATCGGGAAGCGACCGATTGATGGCATCCTTGGCGATCCGTGATTTATACGGACGCGGAACCGGCAGTACGATCACGCTCGGGTACGCATCCGGCTCCGGGCGATGCTCTTCCAGCGGGGCCCAATCGGCCTGGCCGGACGATACATCGCCTGTCATTTCTGTTTCAAACGCCGCGTTAACGAATTGTTGAATATTCGGAACCGCGCGGAAGCTGCGTGTGAGCGATACCAGACCGACGCCGCGATCAACTAGCGCATCGCGGATCTGGCGATACAGAACCATATCCGCCCGGCGGAATTTGTAAATGGATTGCTTGGGATCGCCGACCAGAAACAACTTGCCGGCCTTCGGCGTCACGCGAAGCCAATTCGATTCCGCTACGTCATCGGCCGACAGCAGTAGAAGAATCTCGGCCTGCAAAGGATCGGTATCCTGGAACTCGTCGACGAACAGGTGCGTAAAGCGGCCTTGCAGATAGCCGCGGACCTCCTGATTGTTCACCACCAGGTCGCGGACACAACTGAGCAAATCGACGAAGTCGAGCTTTCCCGATTGACGCTTGCGCTGGCTGTATTCGTCAACCAGGCCGGACATTTCGTCGCGCAGCAGCGCGGCCAGATCGGCGTCGGCGCGGCGGCGGAATTCGTCGATCCAGCGCAGCAAATCGTCACGGCGAGCAAGCAGGTCTTCGCGCGGCACATCCCCAAACGCGCCGGAGCCCTTCCGCAGATCGCGCCGGAGATCCCGCCCCAGCTTCAGGATCAGGCTCTCCAGGGCATCGTGATCGCGGGCAACGGCGGCGCCAGCGCGATCGATCCATCCAGCCAGCGCGCGCGCGGGAGCCAGACCTCTGTAAAGATTATCCGTGACTCTCTTGGGCCGGGAACACAGCTCCGCCAGGTCGCGGATCAACCGCACGATCGTGTCGATCTCCTCTTCCCTCGCGAACGGTTCGCGTTGCCAGGGCGCGGTGTAATCGCGCCATTCGACCAATTTGCGCCCGGCCCACTGCAACTGCTCGAGCGGCGGCGAATCGTCCCAGGAATCGCGCCACGCCAGCCGTGCGAGCGCGCGGCGGAGGCCCGGCGACGGCTCATCCAACCGGCGCTCCAGCCATGCGCGAAACGCCCGCTGGTACAGGCGATCGCTTTCCTGTTCGTTCAGCTCCTCGAAGGACGGATCGACGCAGGCTTCTACCGGCCGCTCGCGGAGAATCTGCGCGCAGAAGGAATGGATGGTCCCAATGGACGCTTCCTCCAGCCGCTTCAGCGCGTCTTCCAGTGTCGGGCTGTCTTTGCGGGCCTTGTCCAATTCCTCGCGCAGACGCAGCTTCAATTCGCCGGCCGCTTTATGCGTAAATGTCACGGCGACGATGCTGTCGATCTTCGCGTGCCCTTCTTTGAGCACTGCGACGATGCGATGTACCAGCTCCGTGGTTTTGCCGGTCCCGGCCGATGCCTCGACGATGAGGCTCTCTCCCAGGGACGCGCGGATTCTTTCGCGAGCGCGCTCGTCGGAGGATGGACGGGGAGCCGGGTTCATGCCATCGCTCGAATTTCCGTAATCAGATCGAGCCGCTCATCGCGGCGATCCTTCCGGAACGACCGTAGTTCCTCATACGGCCCGCACACCTGCCGGTAATCGCAGATGCCGCAGGCGTCTTTTTGCGGCGAAGCCGGAAGAAATCCGGATGCGACCGCATGATCGATATTCGCCGCGAGCTTCGCGATAAACTGGCGCGATTTCGCGGTCAGCGAAATCGGGATGAACTGATAGCCGCCAACCTGCGTCGCATAAAACAGGCGCCCGGAGTCGACCGGAGCTTCCAGCAGCTTTTCCGCCGCCAGCGCATACAGCAGCGGCTGGAGAAATTTGCCGCCGCCGACGTAGGCGGGCGTCATTTCCGGAGGCTTGCCGGTCTTGTGATCCGTGACGCGCAACTGTTTGCTGACGATGTGCCGCTCCACCAGATCGATGGAGCCCCGCAGGCGGACGCCGTCAAGATGCGCGGGCTCGGCCGCGCTCGCGGGGTCGCGATTCGAATCCGCGGGAAGCCCGAAGGCGAACTCGAAATGGATCGGCTCCCATTCAGGGTCGTTTTGCGCCACATGATGCAGCCAGCCGCGCAGATCGGTGCGCAAGTCTTCGATCTCCGTGTTCCAGACGCGCGGAATCGCCGGCGCGAGATCTTCGCGATATTTCGCCGCCACGGAGTCGAGCACCCGATCGGCAAGTTGCAGCGCATCGGCGAGCACATCGGAATTCACCGGCAGCAGCCCGTGCTTCTTCAGCTCTCCGAGAAGCGCGAATTGAACCGCGTGGAACAGAGCTCCGCGTGTCAGCGGATCCATCTGCTCGATAGGCGCCGCTTCGTCCCGGGGCCGCAGCCCGTAGATTCCATGCAGCGCGAACCGGTACGGGCATGCGGCAAAATGCTGGAGAGACGATGCCGACCAGGGCCGCGCTTCCAGCCGATGCTCGCCCAGCGCGGAAAGCGCCGATGTGTCGGTAGTAATCAGGCCATCGGCGTCGGTCCACTTCGCGGCCCATCGCTTCCAACGCGCGCGAAGCGAACGGGCGAGATGCGGATTCGTCTCGACCAGATAGCGCCCGCCCTGCGACGTTTCGAGCGCGCGCGCCAGCATCGCCAGATCGTATTCGGTATCGTCGATCGCATCGGCGGATTCCCGCGGAGCCGGCCAGTTCAGCCGCGCGGGCGCCGCGTCGCGGGCATTTCGTTCAAACTGCGCCAACTCGGGCAAAGCGCCCTCCACAGCGCGCGGAAGCTCCAGCGCATAAAAAGATGGCACGCGCGGCCGGGCCTGAGAAACATCCATGCGCGGATACGACGCAACCAGGCGGTCGCGAGCGGCAGCTACGGCGAGCCGCAGCCGGTCGCGCTCCTGATCGACCCGATTCTCCCGCAAAAGCAGTCCAGAATCGAGAACGCTGCGAAAATTGTCGAGCAGGAGCGGATCCTCGAACATACGCTGCGGAAACAAGCCTTCGGCCAGGCCCGGAAGAAACACGATTCCGAACTCGCGGCCGCGAGCCTCTTCAATCGATCCGACAAACACGTGTCCGTAACGCCGCTGCGGCGGATCCCGCCGCAGAAAACGGAGGCGATCGCTCAACACATCGATGACTTCTTCCAACACCGCGGGTCCAACGTCGCCCATGGGCTCGAATTCCGCAAGCACCGCCAGAATCGGCTCAGGCCGCCGCAGGGCAACGCGCGCGAGTTCGGAGAGCCGCTCGATCCATTCCTTCCAGCGCGCGGCCGCCGGAAGCGCGTCGAGCGCGTCCACCAGCGGAAGCGCAAACTTCTGCAAAGTGCGAAGCTGGCCCAAGCGTCTACTCAGATGTTCGCGGCGCGGCTCGTCGTCCCGTTCCAGGGTCTTCAGGCGCAGCTCGAATTCATGCTCAAGACCATTTAGCCGGCGCCGCCAGCGGTCGAGCCCGCCAATGACCGCCGCGTCGACCAGAAGCTTCTCCCAAGCCGCGGGAGCCCGGGCAACTTGCGCCTCGTCGATCTCCGGCGCGGAAGATTCCACAGCTTGCTCATCCGGCGCGAGCAGCTCATCCTCCGCTCCCACCCAGTCAGAATTGCGTTCCGCGCCCGCCGGCGGCAACTGGCCGAGCGAAAGATATTCCGCGAATCGCGACGCGGAGCACCGCTCCGCCGCGCACGCCAGCAAAGCGAGAAACGCGCGCCCGCCAGGATCGGGACGGGCCGTTCCTCGGCTGAAGTAAGCCGGCACACCCGCGCGCCGCAGAGCGTCTTCGATGGTCGGCTGATACCGCTCCGGACTGCGCAGCAGGATCGCGATTTGATCGAACGGCACGCCGCAGCGGACGATGCGTCGGGCAATCTCGACCGCTTCCAGTCCCTCGCCCGGCGCGGAAAACATTTCGAGACGATGGTCGACGGCGCTCGCCGGCGGTGAAGGATCGAACAAATAGGCCCGCAGATGTTCTATCGACGAATGGAGCGGCCCCGTGTCCAGATCCTCCGCG
Source organism: Bryobacteraceae bacterium (assembly GCA_035308605.1). Lineage (GTDB taxonomy): Bacteria > Acidobacteriota > Terriglobia > Bryobacterales > Bryobacteraceae > Palsa-187. Next base: position 22,439 of record DATGGL010000107.1, on the reverse strand, counting down.
CGAATGCCCAGAGTCTCTTCGAACCTGGCAGTGAATTTGTCGTCGCCCGCGCTCACCGCCGCCAGGATGGACGGCGCGCGCGCCGCGACCGCGGTGACCAACGCGCGATGCGCGGTGGAATCGATCGGCGCGTCCAGGATCAGCAGCGGCAAATCCAGCCAGCGGTGACCACCCGCGGCCGCTTGCGTGGCGAGTTCAAACACGCGAGCCAGATCGGCGAGAGACCGCTCTTCCAACTCGGCCTCGTACCGGCGCAGGAGCGCAGCCAGGTCACGCCCCGGCGCGCCGGTGTCGGCCAGGGCATCCGGATCGACTCGCGCCAGACGCAGTTCACCGAGCGTGCGCGCCAGCGACCGCCCAAATCCTGGCAGCGCGGCGACTGGTTGAAAATAAGCCAGCTCATTTTCAGTGCGCGCTTGATAAACAATCCGTGCCGCCACAGCTTCCAACCCGAGCGGAGTGAGCGGCGCGAGGCCAAGCTCCGCCATCGCCGGGCGAGCCAAATCGGAGGCAAGCTGGATCAGCGTCAAGCGGTGAACGCCTGCAACTCCCCTCCCCGAATGTGCCAATTGTTCCCCTGCCGAATGGTAGGGTACCAGCACCAGAAGTTCTTGATACGCCGACAGAAAATCTCGGGCCGCGGCGATCAGCCGGCCATTGGATCGCGATTTCACCAGAAGCCGTTCGCCGAGCGGCATATGGTTTTAGTCTAACGGCTGATCTCGGAAGAAGACAGAAAATCGATTTCGAAAAACAAAACAATTTTTTCTGTAATCGGTAACCCAACCGAGACGAGAAACGTTTTTACAGATAACTAAATCCCCGTTACGACAGCGGGCGCTCTCACCCCTTTTCACCCATAGAAAGCGCCCGCTTAAAATCTTTAGCCGACCGGCTATTGGCGTTCCAAAAATTTTCTCTCAGGCTCGGAACACGGGCATTCGCGCGCTCGGCGAAAACATTCCTGCGATCTTTCGTGGTTGCCTAAATCGCGCCATAACGAGCCTAATGCGGCATGCAGCAGGTAGTAACGCTGCAATTTCGGATGATCCTCGAATGGCGCGAGTGCCTGGATTCCGGCACCGGGACCCTCGGCCCGCGATAATGCCACCGCGCGGTTCAACGCTACCACCGGAGACGGGTTCAACTTATACAAATCGTCATAGAGCGAGACGATTTCCCGCCAATCGGTGGACGCAGCGTCAGGCGACACAGCGTGCGCCGCTGCGATTCCCGCCTCCAGGTGATACTGCGTCATGTTGTCGCCGGTGGCGGAGAGATCCAGGTATCGAAGTCCGTCGTGAATTCGCGCGCGGTCCCACAGGGTCCGGTCCTGATCGCCGAGCAGAAGCAGCGCTCCGTTAGGATCCTGCCGCGCGGCGGATCGTGAGGACTGAAGCAGGAACAGCGCCAGCAGCGCATGCGTGGCCGGCAGCGCAGTCGCGGGATTCGCGGCGATCAGGCGCGCCATGCGAATCGCTTCCTCGCACAGGTCCGCGCGTAGCGCGCCGTAGCCTTCGTTGAACATCAGATAAAGCACGGCGAGCACGGAGTCCAGCCGCATCGAGAGTTCGCCATCGCCAGGCATCTCGAAACTCAGATTCTCTTCGCCGATCTGGCGCTTGGCGCGCACAATGCGCTGCGCGATCGCGCCCTCCTCGGCGAGAAGAGCCCGCGCGATTTCCGCGACGCCGAATCCGCCCACAGTTTTCAGCGTCAACGCGAGACGCGATTCCGCGGGCAGCGCAGGGTGCGCGCAGAGAAATAGCATGACCACTTCGTCATCCGGAAACGGCGTCCCGGAAGCCGGCGGCTCGAAATTCTCCAGCGCGCCGCTCAGCTTCGCCGCCAGCACCGTCTCGCGGCGGATGCGATCCAGGGCCCGGTTCCTGGCCACCTGAATCAGCCACGCCGAAGGATTTTCCGGAATTCCGCGGAACGGCCAAACTTCCATCGCGCGGATGAGAGCGTCCTGAACCGCATCCTCGGCCAGTGCGATGTTCCTCGGTCCCAGAATGCGGGTCAAGGTGGAAACGATGCGCCCGGCTTCTCGCCGGAACAGATGATCAACCAGCTGCGATGCGTTCAACTTCGCGAATCTCTATTGTGCCGAATTCAAGATGCGGGCAATCTGCGGCCAGTTCCACGGCTTGTTCGTAAGTGTCCGCCGCGAAAGCGAAGAATCCGCCGATAATCTCCCGCGCTTCCGTATAGGGCCCGTCGGTGATCACCGTCTTCCCCGCTGCGGATTTCATCAGCCGCCCGGTGCCATCGCGGAGCTTCTGTCCGGATGCCGGATGCCCTCTTTCCGCAAGCGACGCGCGCCACCGGCCATACCGCTGGATGATTCTCTGGATCTCGTCCGGGCTCAGGCCCTTGAAAGCGTCGCTTTCGGAGTGGAGAAGCAGAACGTATTCAGGCATTTTCGTTTCCTTTCACGCCGTAGACGAATGGCAGGGCGCGAATTCGACACTGGAAGTTCGCACTGGCTCTCGCGGCTCTATATCTCCGCACCGAACCGCGCACGCCAGTAAGCGGGTCCTGACCTGTCCGAAAATCAATCGTCAAACAGGATGGAACTCAAATACCGCTCGCCCGCATCCGGCAGGATTACGACGATCGTCTTGCCCTTCATTACCGGGTCCTTCGCAACGCGGACCGCAGCCGCCACCGCCGCGCCGCACGAAATCCCGCTCAGGATGCCTTCCTCCCGCGCCAGCCGCCGCGCCATTTCGATCGACTCGTCGTCGCCGGCCAGTTCGATACGATCGACCATCTTCAGGTCGAGCGTCGCCGGGATGAACCCCGCGCCAATCCCCTGGATCCCGTGCGGGCCGGGTCGCGGATGCTCGCCTTGCAGCGTCTGGGTGATCACCGGGCTGCCTTCAGGCTCCACGCCAATTGAAATAATCGGCTTCTTTCTTTCCAGCTTGAAATAACGCGAAATGCCAGTAATAGTGCCGCCCGTGCCGATTCCCGAAACCAGAACATCCACGTTGCCTTGCGTGTCTTCCCAGATCTCAGGCCCGGTCGTTTTCACGTGAATCTCGGGATTCGCCGGATTCTGGAACTGCTGGAGCAAAATGTATCGCTCCGGATCGGAAGCGACCATCTGTTCCGCCCGCTCAATCGAAGCCCCCATACCTAGCGCCCCGTCGGTCAGAACCAGTTTCGCGCCCAGAGCTTTAAGAACCTTCCGGCGCTCGATGGACATGGTTTCCGGCATCAGCAGCGTGATCTTATAACCCCGCGCCGCGGCCACGAACGCGAGCGCGATTCCCGTGTTGCCGCTGGTCGGCTCGATCAACTCCCGCCCCGGCTTCAGTACGCCGCGCCGCTCCGCGTCCCAGATCATCGACGCGCCGATGCGGCATTTCACCGAGTATGCCGGATTGCGGCCCTCGATCTTGGCCAGGATCGTGGCGTTCGCGTTGCCCGTGACGTGATTTAAACGGACCAGCGGCGTTCGGCCAATACTGAAGGAATTATCCTGAAATACCATCAGATCTCCCAATTCGGCACATAACGTGTCTGCGATTCCTTCCAGTGTCGGACAAGCTCAGCAAAAGTCGTATGATCGAGAACTTTCGAAATGGAGGAGTCGACGCGTTTCCACAGATCGGAGAAAGCGTCAGACCCTGGGCGCTTCTTTCCCCGAACGCCCTCAACGAAGGCCAGCACCTGCCCGACAGTAATTTGATCCGCCGGCCGGGCCAGGCGATAGCCGCCCTCCGCCCCCCGGCGCGATTCCACAAAGCCGGCTTGCTTCAAGCTAGCGAGGATCAGTTCCAGAAATTTTTGCGGGATCTTTTGCCGCCGCGCGATATCGGCGATTTTTACCGGCTCGCCGGGCGATTGCAATGCAAGGTCGAAAATGGCCTGCAAGGCGTATTCGCCTTTCACGGAAATGTTCATTCAATGAGGGCTCGCTGCCCGACCCTAGATTGTAACAGTGCGAAGCCCGCAAAAAAGACTGCGTGACGCGTCTAGTGGAGTGCGCTCTTCTGACGCACTGCTCTAGTGGTGCCGGACCAGCGACAGAAATTCGTCCCGCGTGGATTTGTTGCTGCGGAAACTGCCGAGCATGGTGCTGGTGATCGTGCTCGAGCTTTGCTTTTCGACGCCCCGCATCATCATGCAGAAATGCTGTGCCTCGCACAGAACGCCGACGCCGCGCGGGGAGATGACGTCGGAAATCGCTTCCGCCACCTGCTGCGTCAGCCGCTCCTGCAATTGGAGCCGCCGGGCGAACATATCCACGATACGAGGAATCTTGCTCAATCCAATGACTTTATCCTTGGGCAGGTACGCCACATGCATCTTGCCGAAAAACGGCAAAACGTGATGTTCGCAGGTGCTGAAGAACTCGATGTCCTTCAGGACCACCATCTCGTCGCATTCGACGTGAAAGAGGGCCCCGTTGACAATCTCATCGAGATTCGTGTGATAGCCGCTCGTGATAAAACGCAAGGCCTTTTCGTAGCGTTCCGGAGTCCGGACCAGCCCTTCCCGCGAGGCGTCTTCGCCCAGCAGTTCCAGGACTTCCTTCATGTGCGCGGCAATCCCGGGCTCTCTCCCGGGCATCTTCATCACAGCTTTATTCTTCGTTGGCATTTAAGCTTCCAGTTCAAAAATATTGCGCGCGGTTTCCGAGATCCGCACCCGATCTAGGCGCGCCGGAAAAGACCATTCGCGGGCAATCACGTCGCGAATCGCCGACGCCAGATTTTCCGTGGTCGGAACCACGCCCGCCATTTCCGGAACGTCGATATTCAGGTTCTTGTGTTCAAAACGGTTCAGAACCCGGCCGGAGATCAACTCGTCCAGGGCCGGGCGGCTCACGATCTGCCCCGATTTATCGGGCGAGCCTTCAAGCGTCACGTCGAGCACATAATCGTGCCCATGCCCGTGGGGGTTGTTACATTTCCCGAACAGCCGCTGATTTTCTTCCTTGCTGAACCCCGGCACGTCGAGCCGGTGGGACGCCGAAAAACGGTAACGCCGGGTCAAACGCACGTCTCGCCTCCGTAATCGACGTATAGGTCCGAAGTTTCGTAAACCCTGACATTGCGTAGTTTCACCCCGGGGCGATTGATGGGCGATTCCAATCTCTTCCAGATCTCCGCCGCGAGATTTTCCGTGGTCGGAACGACGCGATCGAACGGCGGGACCTCGCGATTCAGGAAACGATGGTCCATGGGCTCGACCACCTCGCGATTCAGGATCTCTTTTAACTCCCGCAAATCGAACACCATGCCGGTGACGGGATCGGTCTCGCCCTCCACCGTCACTTCGAGCACGTAGTTATGCCCGTGGCCGTTCGGATTCGCCGCAAGTCCGTACAGCGCGCGATTTTCCTGATCGCTCAGGGACGGGCTCGCACACACGTGCGACGCGGAAAATTCGGCTTTACGGGTTAGCAGCATTGCCACAGACTTTGATGCGACGAGTCCACCGAAGGGCTCACGATCCTTTAAAATGATAGCGTGAAGCACAGTACGGACTGGTTGTTGCCCGCTTCCATCGTAATGTTGGCGGGGGCTTTAGCATGGGTGGCGGCCGATTCGCTGGAGCCGCACATCACCAATGTCGGCGATAAGGCGCCGAATTTCCGGATCACGAACGACCGCGGCCGCACGTTCACGCGCGACGATTTCGGCGGAAAATTGCTCGTCCTGAATTTCTGGGCATCGTGGTGCCCTCCGTGCGTCGAAGAGACCCCTTCCCTCAACGAATTCACCCGCCAGTTCGGACCGCAGGGCGTGGTGGTATTGGGCGTCAGCATCGATCGCAATGAAGCTCTGTACAAGAAATTCATCGACCGCTTCCACGTGGCTTTCAACACCGCGCGCGATCCGGAAGCCGAGATCAGCACCAGCTACGGAACGTTCCAGATTCCCGAAACCTACCTGATCGACAAGACCGGACACGTGGTCCAGAAAGTCATCAGCAACCAGAACTGGATGGACCCCGAATTTCTCGCGCGCGTGAGGCAGATGCTGTGAACGCCTCCGTAACGGCCCAGATCGAGAAAATTGTCGGGCCGCTCGGATATCTGCACAAGGCCGAAGACCTGACGCTGTATGAATACGACGGCGGAGTCGATAAATCGCGCCCGGATTACGTAGTCTTCCCCGAGTCGACCGAAGATGTCGTCGCGCTGGTCAAACTGGCCGCCGCTCAGGGAATGCCGCTGGTTGGCCGCGGCGCTGGAACCGGCCTCAGCGGCGGGGCGATTGCGCGCGCCGGCGGCCTGATCATCTCCTTCGCCCGGATGAACAAGATCCTCGAGATCGATCTTCCCAACGAACGCGCGGTGGTTCAGCCCGGCGTAGTGAATATCGACATCACCGGCGCCGTGGAAGCGGACGGATATTTCTACGCGCCCGATCCTTCCAGCCAGCGCGCCTGCACCATCGGCGGGAACGTCAGCGAAAACTCCGGCGGACCCCACACCCTCGCCTACGGCGTCACCACCAATCATGTTCTCGGGATCGAAGCCGTGCTCCCGGATGGCTCGGTCATCCAGACCGGCTCCGGATACGATCTCCCCGGATACGATCTCACCGGGTTGCTGGTGGGCTCGGAAGGCACCATGGTCCTGGTGACCAAGATCATCGTCCGCCTGATGCGCAAGCCGGAGGTGGTGAAGACGATTCTTGCGATTTACAATGCGCCGGAAGACGCCGGCGAGACCGTGGCACAGATCACCTCGCGCGCGATTACCCCGGTCGCCATCGAGATGCTCGATGGCGTGCTTCTGCGAATGGTCGAGGAGGCCACCCACGCCGGTTATCCGATGGACGCCGCCGCGGTGCTCTTGATCGAGCTCGAAGGCCTCACGGAAACCGTAGAGGAACAGACCGAACAGATCCGCGATGTTTGCAGCCTGTGCAAAGCTCGCGAATTTCGCGTCGCCCGTACCGCGGAGGAGCGTGACAAGCTATGGTGGGGGCGCAAAAACGCATTTGGCGCCGTAGGCCGCTTCAGCCCCGCGTATTACGTCCAGGACGGCGTCGTCCCGCGCACCCAGATGGCGTCGACTCTGCGGTTCATCGATGAATTGGGCAAGCGAACGGGGCTCTCGATCAGCAATATCTTTCACGCAGGCGATGGAAATCTGCATCCGCTGATCACCTTCGACCCGCGCGTGGAAGGCCAGCTCGAAAAAGTCAAACACGCCAGCGACGAGATTCTCGAGTACTGCATTTCCGTCGGCGGCTCCATCACCGGCGAACATGGCGTCGGCATGGAGAAGATGGAAATGATGGGCCGGCAGTTCTCCGACCATTCGCTGGCCATGATCGGTCGATTCAAGAAACTGTTCGATCCCGGCTGCCGTCTCAACCCGGGAAAGGTGCTGCCGACCGGCCGCGGATGCATGGAAATCCGGCAGAGAGTAGGAGACTTGACGCTATGAAGTATGTTTCGTTGGCTCTCTTCATTTCCCTTTTCGCATTCGCCGAGAAGAAACCGCTTCCAGGCCAGGCCGGGAACGACGACATTGAACTCGTCGGCTCTATCATGATCGACCGCGATGAGATCAAGCAGGCCCTCGGCGGGGACATCGGCGCGGGATACGTGGTTGCGCGCATGAAAGTCACTCCCAAGACGGAAAAGCCGCTGCGCATCAGCCCGGACGATTTCACGATCGTCTCCCGCAAGGACGGTCAGCGGACCGTCGCGTTATCCCCAGGCCAGATCGCCGGAAAAGGCGCCCTGGTCGTGAAAGCGGCGGCCGAGCAGCCCGGCGGTCTCGGCACCATGACCAACGGCCCGATTTGGGGCGGCATCGGCATGGGCCGCGGCGGCGGCGGAAATTCCAAAGGCACGCAATCAGGCACGGTCGAAGCCACCCCCGCCAAAGGCGACGACAAAGACAATCCGCTGCTCGAAGTGTTGAAAGCGAAGGTCCTGCCAGACACGGAATCGCTTGAACCTGTGCAGGGCCTGCTGTATTTCACCATCGACGGGAAGATCAAACAGAAAGATCTCGCGATTATTTATAAAGGAGCCGGTGGAAGGCTGGTTATGGAGTTCTTGAATCCGAAGTAACCGTCACAACTTCACAGGCTTGGCGTCGCGCCACAAGCGTTCAAGATCATAATACGTGCGCGCTTTCTGCGAGAAGATGTGGACCAGAAGATCGCCATAATCCACCAGAACCCATTCCGCGTGGCCGTAACCCTCGACGCTGGTCGGATATTCGCCGCGCTTTCTTAATTCCTGCTGGATCTCGTCGGCGATGGCTTGAATCTGGCGCGTGTTCGATCCGCTACAGATAACAAACTGATCGGCGAAGGAGGTAACGCCGCGCACATCCAGAACAACAATGTCCTTGGCTTGCTTGGATTCTGCGGCGTGGACAGCGGAGAGCCAGGAAGGTTCCGGTTCTTGCAGTTTTTCGGCCCGCGCCAGTCAGGTTCTCCTGTTCGTATCGTACTACAATTAGAGTGAAGTTCATGTTGCTTTTCCTCCTGGCGGCTGGTCTTGCCTTTGCCGCCGACGAATCTCCCGCAGTAACGCAAGCCCGCCAGGACCTGGCCCGTGTGCGTGAACAGGTCAACGCCGGATTGCTGGCCGCGTCGAAGATTCCCGAAGCCCAGGAAGCGATTGAAGATGCGCTCGATCAGGACGTACTCGACCGGACTCTCTATGGCCGGGTCGAAATCGAAGATCTGGGCGAACGCCAGGCCTCTGAGATGCAGGACGCCGCGCAGCGCCGGTTCGACCGCGTTCAGACAAAGGTCGATCGCGGCAAGCAGCTTGTAGAAAACGGAATCGCGGCTCCCGGAATGTTCACGGAAATTACGGCCGAACTGGCGCGCAGGCGTGAGACGCTGAACCAGGCCAAGGCCCGCGCGGAGCTGCTCACCCAAATCGTCGAGATTGCGCGCGCGGAAATTGCGCCGGCCCATGAAGGCACCCTCGCGGGCATCTGGAAGGCTCGTGAATTTGTCGACGGCGACCATCTTCTCGAAGCGCAGGACATCAAAGAAGTCACCCTGGCTTACGAAGCGAAGTTTCACGAGCCATTCCCGGTGAGCGCTCGCGGCGCGACCGCCGTTCACCGCGCCATGGGTTTCGATCACACCGGCCGCATCGATGTCGCCGTAAGTCCGGACAGCCCGGAAGGCGTCTGGCTGCGCACATATCTCGAAGCGAAGGCGATCCCGTATTACGCCTTCCGCGTAGCGATCCCAGGAAAAGCGACCGCCCCTCACATCCACATCGGCCCAGGCAGCGTCCGCATCCATCCAACCGACTAGCCCGCTTGCTGTCCCGCTCATCCGCTCGCCACTGAACCGCCTCACGACAGTGAGCGGTCCGCACGACGGGTCGCAGTCGATCCTTACAACTGATCCCGCGCCGCCTGCGTCGCCAGTTCATCGCAGCGATTATTGTCCTCGTGATCCGCGTGCCCCTTGGTCCACGTCCAATGCGTCTTATGCTGCGCGACTAATTGATCCAGCTCCGTCCACAGATCCTGATTCACCACCGGCTTTTTCGCGCTGGTCTTCCAGCCGTTGCGTTTCCACCCGTGGATCCACGTAGTGATGCCATTCTTCAGATATTCCGAATCCGTAACCACTTCCACTTCGCATCCATGCTTCAGCGCGCGCAAGCCCTCGATCGCCGCCGTCAGCTCCATGCGATTATTCGTGGTTTGCGGCGAAGAACCGAACAGTTCCCGCGTATGATCGCCATAGCGCAGGATGCACGCCCATCCTCCCGGCCCCGGATTGCCGAGGCAGGCGCCGTCGGTGATCAGTTGCACCTGTTTTGTCATCATTCACTATCATAGGAAGTGCGGTGCAATATCCGAAACAGCCGGTTATGATCCCGGTCACCGCCGAAGAGGTTCTTCGGCGCAGGATGCGCATACTGGTGACCAGCGCCCTGACCTTGGCGCTTGCCGCCGGCGCAATCGGCTTCGCTTACAAGCGTTCCGTGGACGGAATTCATGCCCGCGAATCCTACGAGTCCGGGATGCGCTTGCTCGGCATCGCCAACTACAGCCAGGCCGTTCTCTCCTTCGACCGCGCCGTCGGCCTGAAACCCGATTTCGGGGAAGCCTACCTGATGCGCGGCAAAGCCTACGCCGGGGATTCGAAGACCGACGCCGCCATCCGCGATTTTACCCGGGCCGTAGAACTCAACCCGAAGGATCCCCGAGCCTGGGTCGCGCGCGGCTCCGCGCTGCTGGATCTGAAAAAGTATCCCGAGGCCATGGCCGACGCCGGCCGCGCCATGGAACTGGATGGAAGGCTGGCGGCGGCTTACAATCTGCGCGGCCTCGCGCTCCGCGCGACAGGCAACTCGCGGCGCGCAATTGTCGATTTCAACCACGCCGTCGAGCTTGAGCCGAACGAAGACAATTACTACCAGTGCGCCGCCACGTATCAGTCGCTCGGCGAACACGCTCTCGCGATCACCGCGTTAAATCGCGCCATTGCAATCCGCCCCGACGCCCCTCCCGGCTATCTGGCCAGAGCCGAGTCGCGCAGAGCCATCGGCGACTTCGAAGGCGCCCGCATGGACGAAGAACGCGCCGCCCAAATCGAAGGCCGCTAAAAGCCCCGCGGCACGCCACCCCACCTTTCGCGCATGTCGTTGGACCCGCTTACAGTCCGCGTCTAGGGCCTCAATCGCCGACACCGAACCGCGCGCGCCAGCAAGCGGGTCCCCGAAAACGCGACAGCCTACGCCGCGCTCAGCTCGCGAGTAAAGAAAGCGTCCACCAGATCCAGAATCTGCGCCGCCTCCATCGCGTGATAAATCTCCGCCCGCAGCTTCGACCCGTTACGCACCCCGTGCGTAAAATACGTGGCGAACTGTTTCATCTTCCCCACCGCATCCGGCGATTCGTGCTCGCACAGCATCGAATAATACAGCCGCATGATCCGGTAGCGCTCGTCTTCGGAAGGCACGTGATACTTTCCCGTGGCGATGTACTCCTGAATCTGACGGAAAATCCACGGATTCGACGAGGCCGTCCGCCCCACCATAACGGCGTCGCACCCCGTTTCGCGAACCATTCGCAGAGCATCCTCCGGAGTCACGATGTCGCCGTTGCCGATCACCGGAATCTTCACCGCCGCCTTAACTTCGGCGATGCGGGTCCAATCCGCATGCCCGCTATAGCCCTGTTCCCGAGTCCGCGGATGCAGCGCCACCGCCTGCAGCCCGCAATCCTCCGCCAGCTTCGCCATGCGAACCGCAACCAGTTCCCGATCGTTCCAGCCGGCCCGGAATTTCATCGTGAGCGGGATCGAAATCGCCGCCCGCACACTCCGCAGAATGGTCTCGACCAGCGGAAGATCCCGAAGCAGCCCGGACCCGCCATTGCAGCTCACCACTTTCTTCACCGGGCATCCGAAATTAATGTCGACGATGTCGAAACCCAGATCCTGGCAATAGGCGGCGGCTTCCGCCATCACCCTCGGGTCGGAACCGAAAAGCTGCGCGGAAATCGGATGCTCGTCCCGCTCGAAATACAGGTACCGGAAAGTGCGGGTTGGTTTGGTGGCTCGCGCGGAAGCGACAATGCCGTGGCTGCTGGTGAATTCGGTCATGATCAGACCGCAGCCGCCTTGCGAGCGAATCAGACGGCGGAAGACCGTATCCGTAACGCCGGCCATCGGCGCCAGCACCGTGGCGGGCGCGATTGGGATCGGCCCGACGCTATATTCTCCCGGGAATTCGCCTGAAAGCATTGTAAAGTCTATTTTAGCTTGACCCTTTTTGGAAACGCACGCCGCGGCTCCCGCGTTTGTATTTGCAGAGGGCAGAGAACGCGGCGGCGATCATCCTCACGGTTCATCTAAAACGCCGCCGCGTGAAATTCGTAGGGGACAGCCGCGCGATGCGATAATGCGCGAATATGAGACTCGCGCTGCTAATTCTCCCGCTCACGCTGCTGGCCCAGGAACGCCCCCTCCAACCGCCCGAGCAACCGAATCCTAAAACCCTGATTCCGCAAAACTTAATTGAAAGCATCGTTACCGAGGTAAGCGGTTCGATGGCCATGAACTCGATTTACGACCTAGCCGGATACGAGCACGATCGTCCCGCCGAGGAGTACAAGACTACTTATCGCGAAGCTGCCTACATGGAAAAGATGGCCAAGCAGTTCGGCCTGGAAGACGTCCACATCGAACGCTTTAAACTGCCATACAAAACTTGGGACGCCGAACAAGGCGAGCTATGGGTTACTTCCCCCGTGAAGCGGCTGGTGGTTTCCTACCGCGACATCGCCGCCTCGATCGCGCCCGGAAGCCAGTCCGGCGACGTGACCGCGGAACTGGTCTACGTCGGCCGCGGCGATCGTGAAATGGACTACGAGCAAAAGAACGTCGCCGGGAAAATCGTCCTCGCCAGCGGACCTCCGGCCGCAGTTCACAATCTTGCGGTTCGACGCTACAGCGCCCTCGCCGTTGTGTCTTTCGCGAATCCCACTGGACGCCCCATCGACCGGCCCGACGAAATTTCCTGGAACAACCTCGGCGGCCGCGGCGGAAACGCGGGCGGAAAGACCACCTTCGCTTTCAATCTCTCGCATCGCATGGGAGCGGATCTGGTCGAAATGCTGGAGCGCGGCGATAAGGTCACCGTCCACGCCAAAGTGAAAGCCACCGAGTACGACGCCGAAATGCAGGTCCCGACCGCCGTGATCCGCGGCGACGGTTCTTCACAGCAGGAGATCGCCTACACCGGCCATCTGTTCGAGGGAATCGCCAAGCAGGGCGCGATGGACGACACCTCAGGCTGCGCCGTAACGCTCGAAATGATGCGGGCCTGGAAGAAGCTGATCGACGATGGCGTGCTTCCCCGCCCCCGGCGAACGGTCCGGGTCATGTGGGTGCCCGAGATTCAAGGCACCAACGCGTATCTCGATCGCTATCCCGACGAAGCCAAGAAAATGGTCGCGGCGTTTTCCATCGATATGGCCGGGGAGGACGTGACCAAAAACAAGAACAGCCTGCGCCTGATGCGGACGCCCTACACCGTGAATCATTTCATCAACGAAGTGACCCAGCAGTTCTTCGAATACGTCGGCGATACCAATCGTGAGAAAGTCCAGAACCGGCGAATCGCGTATAACTACATGTTCCCCATCGTCGATCCGCAGGGCTCGCGCGACCAGTTCTACTACAACGTCGAAAAGCATTACGGCGCGTCGGACCACACCGCGTTCCTCGGCCACGGCGTCCCCGCGATCCTCATGAATAACTGGCCCGACTGGGGCTACCACACCAACGAAGACCGCCCCTGGAGCGCGGACCCGACCCAGCTTAAGCGCGCCGTCTTCATCGCCTTGGCGAGCGGCTACGCCATGGCTGCCGCCGACGGTCCGCAGGCCGTTCGCGTCGCGGAAACAGCCGCCGGCCAGGCGGCCGAGCGCACCGGAACCGAACTCCGCCACGCCCTACAAATGATCGGCGACCGCGCCCCGTACCGCGAAGCCCGCGTCTTAGTAGAACAGGCCTATATTCGGGAAGCCGAGGCTATCCGCTCTGCCTCCGTGCTCGCGGAAACGGACACGAAATCCATCGCCCGGATCGAGGAACTGGCCAAAACCTTCCTCGAGACTGGCCGCTCCGCCGATCTCGCGAGGCTCGACGCATACGCCAAGTCCTCTGGCGTCATGACGAACATCAATCTGAGCTCCGAAGAAGCGCAGGCCGCGACCCTGGTCCCCCGGCGCAAGCCCGGCGCAGCGCCACAGCCCGCGTTCGGCGGCGGCGGACGCGGAGGAGCGCCAACCGGCCCCAACGCCATACTCCCAGGTTCCGGAGCCAACGAAGCCCGCCTGTTCGCCGACGGAAAGCGCTCGATTCTGGACATCCGCGACGCCGTCAGCGCCGAGTTCTTTCCAATCGATACCGCAAAATTCATCGAATTCTTCCGGGCCCTCGAAAAAGACGGCCAATTCGAAATCGGCCACAAGTAGAATGAACGGTCAAGAAGTCCCCGTGGCATGCGATCCAACGGCGATCGCCGCAACCGATCGGCCGCGCTACAGCCAGCTCATAAAGCAATTGCGAAGCGCCGTCCGCGATCGCCACGAGCTCTCCGATGGATTCGTCTACGAGCTAGACTCGAAAGCCATCGCCCTGACGGAAGTCGCGGAATGGATCACCCTGGAGCGTTTATGCTGCCCTTTTCTGACCTTCAACCTCCAGGTTGCAGGCGGCGGGGACCCTCGCTTGACTCTCCGGGGACCCGACGGCGTAAAGGCAATCCTCCAGGAAGAATTCCCCCGGAAGTAGCGGTCCATGGATCATCTGACAATCTTCGGTCTGGTGGCCGTGACGTCGATGCTCGTGACGTATGCCCTGGAGAAACGAAGCCCGTGGTTCATCCTGGCGTTCGCCGGATCCTGCGTACTCGGCTCAATCTACGGATTTCTCCAAGGAGCCTGGCCCTTCGGCATCGTTGAGGCGATCTGGGCCATCGTTGCCGCCCGGCGCTGGGTTGGCGAACGCAAGCGGGCTGATTGGTGACTTGACGGTGTTGCTCTCGAGGTAGAGTTGCTGTATGCAGCCACCTCTTCCAAGGAGAGTTGCACGAGAACTGCTCTTAATAATGGGTAGAAGCACGGCCGTCTTGCAGTGGGGCAATCCGACCCGCGGCGTACCGAGTAACGGATCGATATTCTTCGTCGATACCGGCAAGTCTCTAGTCGCTGTTACTGCACGGCACGTGTACGAAGCGTCTTGCGAGACCGCTCTGCAAGACCCACGAGTCGTCTGCCAAATCGACAATCTTCGCTTCGATCCCAGGCAAAGAGTTATCGCCCTGGGACGTGACTGCGACATGGCGACTTTCGCTTTTCGTAAAGACGACCTTGCTGAGATAGGAAAGACCACCGTCCCATGGCCGCCGGTCGTTCCGGTGGAGGGGGCGATCGTCCTATTTGCAGGGTTGCCGGGAGAGACCAAGAAGTCTCCCGAACCTGGGCACGTCGAGGGCGGCTACCTCACCGGGCTGGCGAGGGTCGACAGCATAAATGACCGCGACATTTCATGCGTGATTCCCCCGAACGAACTGCTCCTGGACGTGATAGGCAAAGGTCTCCCTCCGCCGGACTACGATCTAGGGGGTATGAGCGGCGGGCCAGTGGCTGTTGTCTCGGACACGGATAGCAGCATCCTCTCCTGGTCGATCGCCGGAGTCATCTATGAGTGCGGTGGAAGTTTTCGAATCATCAAAGCCGTCCGCGCCGATCGAATTGGAGACGACGGCGTAATCAATTGATGGCTCTCCGGCCGCTTGTCTGAAAGTATGGCTCCGACTACTGCTCGAAATACCCGCTAGCGAGCTCGGGCTTCTGCTCCAGCGCCTGACGCCAGAAATTGCGCGCCTCATCGAGCTGCCCTTGCGACTTCAAGGCATGCCCCAGATTCAACAGCGCTTCCGCGAAGTTGGGCCGCTCGGCCAGAGCTTCCTGGTAAAGCCGAACCGCATCCTCGATCTGACCGGATTTCTGCAGCAGCAGCCCGGTGTTGTAGAACAGCTCCGGTGTCCGCTCGCCCGCTTCGATCAGCTTGGCTTGCAGGTCGAGCGCTTTGTCCAGATCCTCGCGTTCGACGGCCAGTGCCGCCAGACCGCGTAGCGCGTCGATCGACAGAGGTTCGGTCTCGAGAACGCTTTCGAACGCCTTGGCCGCGCCTTCCTGGTCGCCGACGTTCCAATACGCCAGCCCCAGGTTCAACTGCGCCTCCGGCCATGGCGACCGCTTGCGCACGCACGCCTGGAACGCCTCCGCCGCCGCGCGATGATCGCCGCGCTGCAGACGAAGATAACCGAGGCGGAACCACGCGTCTTCCCATTCCGGATTGCGCGTGAGCAGTTTGACGTAGAGACGCTCGGCGTCTTCCTTTTCGCCCTGCTGTTCGAGAACGCTGGCCAGATTATAGATGACGTCAGCCAGATCCGGCGCGATCTGGAGCGCGCGTTCATAGCATTCGCGAGCCTGCTTGAGCTGGCCCATCTCCTGGCGAACAATACCGAGATTCACAAACGCCTGCTTCGCGTCCGGACGAATCCGCACGGATTCCGA
The DNA here is from genome assembly GCA_035308605.1 of Bryobacteraceae bacterium. Classification (GTDB taxonomy): domain Bacteria; phylum Acidobacteriota; class Terriglobia; order Bryobacterales; family Bryobacteraceae; genus Palsa-187. Next base: position 6,373 of record DATGGL010000107.1, on the reverse strand, counting down.
ATAGGCCTTGGCGGCTTCTTCCAGGCGTCCGCACTTCTGCTCCGCGACGCCCATGTTGAACCAGCGCTCGAAATGATCCGGCGTGAACTCCACCAGCTTGGCGCAGTAACGCGCCGCGGCTTCGAATTCGTTGCTCTGGAACGCGCAGGTGGCCAGGCCTTCGAGCGCGGCCTGCGAGAACGGCCGCATCGCGAGAAGACGCTCGGAATACTGCTGGATGGCCGCGTGATCCTTGCGCGCCATGCCGATGGTGATCAGATTGACCAGGCACTCTTCCGATTGCGGATTCTTTTCGAGAATCTGCAGGTAGATGGCGGTGGCTTCGTCGAACTTCCACAGAAGCTGCAGGGAGACGGCCTTTCCGAACAGCGCCGTTTCGTGGCTCGGCTGCCGCGAGAGCACCTGATCGAAATAGCCGATCGCCGGCTCCGGCTTTTCCTGGTGCAGCAGGCAGATGCCGAGGCCTAACTGCGCTTCCTCTCTCTGCGGATCGGTTTCGAGGGCTTTCTGGAACTCGTCGGTGGCTTCCTGCCAGCGGCCCAGCTTCTCGTAACAGATCCCCAGGTTGAAATGCGCGGTCGAATGCCGCGGCGCGAGATTCAGCAGCCGGTCGTACGTCTTGATGGCGTCGTCGTACTGTTCCAGCTCGAACTGGATGTGGCCCTTGGCCGCGAACACCTCGGCGGTCTCCTCGCCGTTCTCGATCGCGGTGTTCAGCTCCTTCAGAGCTTCCTTGCGTTTCCCTTCCAGATGCAGCGCCACCGAGCGCGCCAGCGCCGGCGATACTGCTTTTCCGTTGGCCTTCAGGGCCGTATCGGTTGCGTTTTTCCGTCCGTTCATGGTTGCCATCCCGTTCTGCTCCCGCTTGTCTCGTGATTCCCGGCTGCTCGCTACTCCCGGCCGCCCGTTACTGTGGAATACCGGCCGGCATGTTGTACGGCGCCAGATACGCGCACAGGCGTCCCAGCATGTCGTACTGATGCGTAACCTGCACCCAGCGCACCCGGCTCTCTTCCCCGCGCGCGCTAAAGAAACCCACGCCGCCGTGCCGAAGCCGCGGCTCTGTCCAACTATCGACCATTTGCCCCTGAACCAGTAGCGTGAAATTGTCGCCTTGTACGTCCATGCGGATGCGATAGAGCATGTCGGTCCGGGCATCCACGGGAACCACGGTGTCCACCCGGGAATCCGCTTTGCCGTTCACCACCGAATACCGGGTTACCCCGATGGTGGGTAGCGGACCACCCTTAAGTACCACCAGCTTCACCACGTAGAAATTGTCGAAATCCGCCGCCCGCACCACCCAGCTCAGCGCCTGCTTATCGATCAAACCCAGGAACTGGAGCTGATAGTCCGCCAGCCCCAGCGACGGCCGGTACATCGCCAGCGGCCCCGGCTTCACGAAACCGGTCGCGTCGAAAGACCAGTCCGTGGTCGCGTCCCCGCGGCTGACCCATTCGTCCAGACCCGAACGGAAATCCTCGTCGAGCGCCACCGCCGCACGGTCCACCATGGTCTGCTTGACGTTTTTCCATTGCGTATTGAACGCCTGCTCCATGTTCTGCTGAATCCCCACCGGAGCCGCCACCCGCACCTTCGGGAGCCGCGGATGCAGCGCCAGCGCGAGCAGCGCGGGAATCGCAAACACCAGCAGCCGCAGATCGCGCGGCGCGCGATTCCAGAAGTCGATGGCATGCGTCCAGACGTGCGCGCGATTCGCCTCCGTATTCGCCTCCGCATGCACATACGGCGGCGGCGTGATCACGAAAGCCGGCGGAACGTCTTTATCCAACACCCCGGCAACCGGCGCGGGTATGTCGCCTGCAGCAGGCTCCCGCGGTTCCAGCCGCGAATTGGGCCGCATCGGCTCGGTCTGCAGCGGCTGCGGAATCGAGGTCGAACTGGGCACCGGGCGCACCGAAACCTGCGTCGGCTTGTTCGCGCACGCGAGCGGCAGCAGCCCGCTGGGATTGGGTTCAAAGTTCGGGTTCGGTTCCGGATTCGGAGATTTCGTGAGCTTAACGGGCTGAACCGGTTGGCCAGGCGTGGACGGGCGCTCGACCGCCGCGCGCAGGACCTTGGCTCGGCGCACCGGCAGCGAAATATCCGGCGTCGACGCCTCAAAACCGGCGCTCTCAGCCAACGGCAGGACGCTTTCCCGCGTCGAAACCGGATAGCGGCGTCCGGCCGCCAGCCGCAGCCTCGGACGCACCGGCGGAGTCGACAGCACAAACTGCGGCGGTTCGGACTCGCCGCGCAACTCCAGGGCGCGTAAGCTATCGATCCAAGGCCCGGGGACCAGCGCGGCCTGCTCGACCGGAATGGGCCTCAACCCCGCGCTTGGAACCGTTGATAATGGCGCGGAAAAATTCGTGGCTAATCTGTCGAGCGCAGGCGCGGCCGTGATGGCCGCGATCGGAGCCAGGTCGCCGGCCCTGGGGCAGGAACAGTCCCTAGGAGGCCCCGTCGGAAGCGGCACCGCCCCAGCCACCGGAGCCGGGTCATTTTCGGGGCTCGCTTGCACCTGAACAATTTCTTGAGGATCGTCCTCGTAAAATGCACACGCCGCTGGCTGATAGGCCGCGAGCGTATAGATCGGTTTGGTTGCGGCCGCCACCGGCTGAATGTCCGAAAAAACCAGGGTTGAGGCGCGAGCCGCCACCGGGATTCTGACGATTCGAGCCGCCGTGAACGACGTCGCAAACCGGGGATCGTCGAAGTTATAAACGTTTACCGGCCTCCGAAGGGCATTCGGCCGGACAAACGGTTCCGGTCCGGCTCCCGCCAGACTATCCGACAGCCAGTGGGGCTGAGGAAAGGTGGCGCCGGGGATGAAATTCGCAATCGGAACTTCGCCCGCATTCGAGTGCACCAGCCACGCCGGACGGTCGGCTTCGTCGGCTTCCGCCTTGGAGATTGCGACTAAAGCAGTGGATGGAACTTCCGGCCGAAACTCTTCAAACGCCGGCTCTTCCGGGCCTAGAATCGACTCGACCGAACCCTGCGGCCGATACGCCCGCAAAGAACTGTGCGTTTGATGCAGCCGCTCCACGGCCAGGCGTTCCTGTTCTTCCCAATACGCCTTGCGGTGCGCGGTAGAACAAAACTGCCCGTTCGTGATTTTTCGGTAGAGCGGTAGCTTACCGTCACAGTACAGGCATCTTATGTCATCAGCCCATGACATCGATCCATCGTACTGGGAACCGGCCGCTGATACTACGCGGCAAACCCCCTAGGCGATAGCTAGGGTTTGGCTTACCCGATAGGGTTTGGTTGCCAACAAGGGCACGCCCCCGACCCGCCTTTTTCACCCCGGCGCAGCCGATACGGCGATACAATAAAATTCATGGCGTCCATCGCGACCACTCCTATTGAGCAACAACTCGGCGCTAAAGCCGAGTACCTGCTCGGGTTCGACAAACCCAAGATTTCTAAAGACCGTCTTCATCTACCAGCTCCGGATTCCGTTGACCGTCAGTTTGCCGGTTCCGACCGCAGCAACCGCGTGCTGGTCAACCTGCAACGCATCATCGGCCACGGCCGTCTGGGCGGAACCGGTTACGTCTCGATTCTGCCCGTCGACCAGGGCATCGAGCACTCCGCCGGCGCCAGTTTCGCCAAGAACCCCGACTACTTCGACTCGGAAAACATCGTCAAACTGGCCATCGAGGGCAATTGCAACGCCGTCGCCTCCACGTTCGGCGTGCTGGGCTCGGTATCGCGCAAGTATGCGCACAAGATTCCGTTCATCGTCAAAATCAACCACAACGAGCTGCTGACGTTCCCCAATCGCTTTGACCAGGTCATGTTTGGAACCGTCAAACAGGCCTACGACATGGGCGCGGCCGCCGTGGGCGCGACCATCTATTTCGGATCCCAGGAAAGCACCCGGCAGATCGTCGAAGTCAGCCAGGCCTTCGCCCACGCGCACGAATTGGGCATGGCGACCATCCTGTGGTGTTATCTTCGCAATCCCGAGTTCAAGAAGGACAAGGACTATCACGTTTCCGCGGATCTCACCGGCCAGGCGAATCATCTGGGCGTAACGATTGAAGCCGACATCATCAAACAGAAGCTGCCTGAAAACAACGGCGGCTACGAAGCCCTGAACATGGGTAACTCGGGCTACGGGAAGTTCGACAAACGCATCTATACCGAACTCGCCAGCGACCACCCGATCGACCTGTGCCGCTATCAGGTAGCCAACTGCTACATGGGCCGCATCGGGCTGATCAACAGCGGCGGCGCTTCCGGCAAGAACGATTTCGCCGAAGCAGTGGAAACCGCCGTCATCAACAAGCGCGCCGGCGGCATGGGCCTGATTTCCGGGCGGAAAGCTTTCCAGCGCCCCATGAAGGAGGGCGCCGCGCTGCTCAACACCATCCAGGACGTCTATCTGAGCCCAGCCGTCACGATCCCGTAGGAACGGCCGCCCATACAAAAGGCTTGCGTAGCAGCGGGTAATTGAGGCAAGGTAGACGGATGGAAGTACATTTCGCTCCTGAGCTCCAAGCGAAGATTGATCAGTTGGTCATCGAAACTGGACGTGCGCCCGGCCAGCTGGTCGAGGACGCCATGGCCGGCTACGTTGCCGAACTCTTAGAGACCCGCGAAATGCTCGACAGCCGTTACGACGACCTGAAAAGCGGGAGAGTGAAGCCCATTCCCCGTGACGAGGTTATCGCTCATTTCCGCGAAAAGAGCGCGACCGCCCGCCGGCCTCCGCCCGGTTGATGATCGCGTACGATTTTCACCCCGAAGCGCGTCTTGATCTTGACGAAATTTGGGAATTTATTCGCGAAGAAAATCTCGACGCCGCCGACAGGGCGATTGCAGAGATTCTGGCGAGTGTCGACGCACTGGTGTCTTTGCCCAACCAGGGCCATAGACGCCCGGACCTCAGCTCACGGCCTCTGCGTTTCGTCTTGGTCCACGAGTATATGATTGCCTACGCTCCAGAGGAAAAGCCCCTGTGGGTCATTGCAGTCATGCACGGACGGCGCAGCCCTCGCGTGATGGCCGCGATTCTTAGGGGCCGAGAGTAATAGTTCCGTCATCGATCCATGGATTCTAGAAGCGAAGACTATCGTCGAACGACTGAGCGGGCGTCTCACCAAATCGCATTGGCCGGCGAGCCGCGGAGGACTTCTTAACAGAAAATAGTCGGTGAGGCGTACCGAATATGGAAGACAACAAACACATTGTCGCGAGGTTCGTTGATGAGCTCTGGAACCAGCGAAAGCTCGAAGTCGCCGACGCCATTTTCGATGAAGACTGCCACACGCACCAGCTCCAATCAGGCCCGCCTGCGGTTGCTGCTCCACGGGGCCCCGCGGCAATCAAGGCCCATGTTGCCGATTGGCTATCCGGGTTTCCCGATCTCAAGTTCACAGTGGAGCAGATGTTCGCCGACGGAGATCGCGTCATCAGCCAGTTGGCGCTGGAAGGCACGCAAACGGGCCCATGGATGGGAATCCCGCCGACTCGAAAGCGTGTAAACATCAGGGTGATAACCATCCATCGCATTCGAACGGGCAAGATTGTAGAGGACTGGGTGCTGGTAGAATCGCTCGGGCTCCTTCAGCAATTCGGAGCGCTGCCACCTACGGGCGACATCTTAACTGCATTTGCCCAGCATCAGAAAGCGCCGCCATGAAGATTCCAGAATTCGCCCGTGCAACCCAAAATCACGGGCGCTACCTGAGGACGCGCTGGATGAGTGTTCAGAAACAGAGCGAGCAGGAAAGTTGGACTGAACAGGAGAACAGCGAAACCGCCGCCGACCGCCTTACCCGCGATCCTTTGCGGCTACGCCTTGAAGCGTAACTTAGGCGAATTCCAGCCTTTTCAGTTTTATATGATCGCGGCGAACCTGTGCGAGGTCATATTGGGCCTGTTGCAGCAGCCAGCCTTCTTCGGTGCCTCCAAAGACCTTGGAGATTCTCACCGCCATCTCGGGAGATATGCCGCGTTTTCCGTTTACGAGTTCCGAAAGCGTGTTGCGCGTCACCCCAAGGGCGGCGGCTGCATCTGTGATCGTCAAGCCTGACGGCTCAATACACTGGCGCAAAACCACACCTCCGGGGTGCGGTGGGTTTTTCATCGTCATGGGTCGTTCTCCCTGTTTAGTGGTAATCGACATAGTCAACATCCTCCGCGCCACCATCAAAGCGAAAAATCACACGCCAGTTGGCCCGAACCGTCACGGCCCAAAAGCCCTTCATCTGGCCTTTGAGCGGATGCAGCCGGAAGCCCGGTAAATCCATGTGGGCAACCGTAGGGGCGGCATGAAGCGTAGAGAGTATATCCCGCAACTTCTCGGCATGTTCCCGGTTTACGCCACTCGGGTCGTCCTGTTCAAACAGCCGTTTCA
>DATGGL010000106.1:0-28560 GCA_035308605.1 Bryobacteraceae bacterium | reverse complement strand
AGACCGGTTCTACGTCTGGCTGAACAATTATCACTGGGTTCCGATGGCGGGGATGGCAGCGATTCTGTATGCGTTCGGCGGCGTCCAGTATGTCCTGTGGGGAATCTTCATGCGGGTTGTCTTCGGCCTGCATGCCACCTGGCTGGTGAATTCGGCGACGCATATGTGGGGCAAGCGCCGGTTCAATACCAAGGACGATTCGCGCAACACCTGGTGGGTCGCGCTGATCACGTTCGGCGAAGGCTGGCACAACAATCATCACGCGCATCCGACCTCCGCGCGGCACGGCCTGGCGTGGTACGAGTTCGACCCGTCCTGGCTGACTTTGAAAGTCCTGCGCTATTTCGGCATCGCGCGCGCGGTGCGGGTGGCCAAGATCAACAGCGTGGTGGCCGAGCGGGAAGCGGCGTAGCCGCAACATTTCCATTCTGATTTGTTTTAGGTGATAATGGAGGGCGGTCTATGCCTTCCTATCGCGTCCACCGTTTGAAGGATCACCTTCGCCAGCCCTTTCGTTTCGCGCCTCACGTCGCCGGCGCGGCCAGCGTGAAGCCTCGAGATTATGAGCCCGGCTCTACCGTGGAGGCTCCGTCGCCGTACGCAGCTTACTTCAGCCTGCGCGACTCGGCGGCTCCGCTGGAAGTCGGGGATCTCCTGGAATCCGAAAACAGCGCGCTGTGGATCTGCAAATTCATCGGTTTCGATGAGGCGCAGTGGGTACTACCCGAGGTGCGCGGCGAGCTGCGGCACGAATCAGCGCAACCCGTGGCCACCGGGTTAGAATAGAGGCGGGATGGGTTGTTGTAACGGTGGTGACACGGGAATTAACTCGTTCGCCCTGGTCTCTTATCTGCCGGACCCGTTGGCCGGCTTTCTGGATCGCCTGCGCGCGGAGCTCGTGCCCGGGTGCCACTCGAAGGCACACGTGACGCTGCTGCCCCCGCGTCCTCTGCTGTGCGGCGCTGATACCGCCTGGAGCGAAATCGAGAAGAAACTTCGGGATGTGCCGCCGTTCCGGGTGGAACTGGCGGAAATCGAGGTTTTCCCGATCACCCAGGTGATCTATCTGGCGGTGAATGCCGGCAATGCTGAGCTGCGGCGGCTGCACCGTACGCTGAATGCCGGATCGTGCGCGTTCGAGGAACCCTTTTCGTATCATCCGCATATCACGCTGGCACAGGATCTGGAGCCGGGCCAGTTCGAATCCGCCCTCAAAACCGCCCGGGATCGCTGGAATGAGTTCAGCGGCGCGAGGGGATTCTCCGTCGAAAAGCTGGCGTTCGTGCAGAATACGCTCGAAAACCGCTGGACGGACCTGAGCGCCCATCCGCTCAAACCGCGCATTCTGGCGGACGCGCACTAGCGCGCGGGTCTGAGTGGAAGAGGGCGAAACCCGCTTCCTGTCGGTCGCGGCTCGGTGTCGATGCTCTGCCAGATCGATGGCTTACTGGGCCACTACCGCAGGGAGTGAAATCAATAGCTCGGCGGTGAGGTGCGAAAATATCGGGCGCGGCCGAATCCTTTTGCGTTCTGGCGGAAACTAGATCTAGAATGACCGACTCGGACCTTCGAGATTCATTCCATCAGCATAAGGACGTCCTGTATCGCTTCGCGTACCGGATGACGGGTTCGGGTCCGGCCGCCGAGGACGTGGTGCAGGATTGCTTTATTGCCGTGTTGCGAAGGCCGGGCGGGTACGACGCGAACCGCGGGGCCATGCGAGCCTACATGCTGGGAATCGCGCGGAACGTGGTGTTCAAGCGCTGGAGACAGGAACGCCAGTACGAAACGGAAGAAATGGACGAATTGGTCTGCCTTCCGGTGGACCTGGTCACGATCGAACGGTCGAAAGCGGTCGCCGCGGCGGTTCAGGCTCTGCCGCCGCTGCAACGGGAGACGCTGGTGCTGGCCGAATACGAAGAATTGCCGCTCGACGAGATTGCCCGGGTCACGGAAGTGGATCTGGGCGCGGTGAAGTCGCGGCTGCACCGGGCCCGGCAGAATCTCCGGCGGGTGCTGGCGCCCCTGCTCGAAACGAAAGGGAATTTATATGGAACACCGAAATGATTCTGAACTTCGCGAATTGTTGCGCGAGTGGGAAGTTCCGGCGGCATCAGCGTCGCTTGAATCGCGGCTGCTAAGGACCGGGCGACCCTGGTGGCACTCGCTGGTTCACGGATACATTCGCGTGCCGGTGCCGGTTGCATGCTGTCTCGCGCTTTTCATGATCGGCGGAGCGTGGCGCCTGGCCACGCCTGCCAAAGCCGGCTGCGCTACCGCCAGCGTTGCGGCTCCTGCCATCGAAAAATCGGCTCGACCTGACCATTCCGATGCTCCCAAGCAGCGGAACGCGACGGCCTGTGCCGTGAACTCAAGCTGTTAAAACTCACCTTCTAAAACCAGAAAGGAAATACAAAATGAAATGGATCGCCAGTCTTACGCTCGCAGTGTGTCTTTCGCCGGCAGTCTTCGCGGGACCGCCGGTTCCCCGCCCCGCCAACGAGTTCCGGATCGTAAGCCCGTCCGGAAAGCCAGTCAAGCTCAGCGATTATCGCGGCAAGGTTGTGCTGCTGCAATTCCTGTACACGACCTGTTCGCATTGCCAGGCCACCGCGCGAATGCTGAGCAAACTTCAAGAAGAATTCGGCCCCCGAGGCTTACAGGTTCTCGGCGTGGCGTTCAATCAGGATGCGCAAGAACGCCCCGCGATGGTCGACGAATTCATGAAATCGAACAGCCTTGCTTTTCCAGTGGGATCGGCGTCTCCGGATACCGTATTAGGGTACCTGGGCGCTTCGGTGATGGAACGTTTCGTAGTGCCGCAGATCATGGTGATCGACCGGCATGGAGTAGTTCGCGCGCAAAGCGAGCTGCTAGGCTCGGCCGAACTTCAGGACGAGTCGTACTTGAGATCGTTTCTCGGCGGACTGCTGCATGACGCCGTATCGACGAGCGCCAATCGGCGCCGCCAGTAGCCAGACCCGGCTCAAAAATCGAGGCGCAGGGCGAGTTGGCCGGTCCGGTTTCCGGAGTTCTCGGCCGATTGAGCGGTGGTGATCTTGCCGAATGTCGCTGGAGACGAAACGTCAACCGCGGGAGGCGCGTAGTTCGTGTGGTTCAGCAAATTGGTGAAGGTTGCTTCGAACCTCAGGCGCGCCTTCTCGCGAACCTGGAAGGTTTTCGACAGCCCGCCTGCGATGGTCGCTGTCCCGGGGCCGGTGAGCGTTCCGACGCCGCAGTTCCCGATGCGGCCGGGCGCGGGGACCGGATTGAATCCGGCAATGTTGAAAAACTCATTCACATTTTGGGTCGAGGGAACGGGATTCCCGGTGCAATCCGGGCGCAGCAGCGCGCCCGTGAAGACCAGGTTCAGATTCGCGGTATCGAAAGCAGGGCTGGTGACGGCGGTCAGGTGCGGCCCGGTTTGCCACAGGCTTACGGTACTCAGTTCCCAGCCGCCCAGCACAGCCTCACTCACCGCATTCATGTTCTTGAGATACGCGCGGCCCTTACCGACCGGCAACTGATAGATGGCCGAAACCAGGACGCGATGCTGGCGCGTACCCACAATGTCGCCACGATTCGCGGCGAGATCGAAGCGATCGGCGACCGGCGTTCCGTAAATCACCTCCGGCGAAAAGACCGAGGGAGCGTCGCCGCCTACGTTTCCAATGTTGTGCGCCCAGGTGTGGTCGGCCTGGAACATCAGGCCGTGTCCAAAGCGCTTGTTGATCTGAGATTCGAGCGCCTGATAGTTGGAAAATCCCTGATTTTCGCTGGAGAGAATCCGGCCCCAATTGGGATACGGCCGGAGACTATAGTCGTTCGGGGTCACGCTGGGCGCTTGTTGATTCAAATCCACGGTCTGTCCCATGCGATAGGAATTCATCCCGACGTAGCTCACACGAAGGCTGAGGTCGGAGATCAACTGTCTCTCCACCGTGACGTTCCATTGCGCCGATTGCGGATCGCGATAGTGGAGGTCGACATTTTGATAGAAATCGCCTGTGCCGGCGAGGAGCGCCGGAATCACCGGAGCGCCCACCGCCGGGAACGTAAACGAGGCCTGGCCGCTGGGAAGCTGATTGGCGGTGGTCTGCACGATTCCCACATTGATGTTGGTGGTATTGAAAGAGAGCTGCCCGAGACTGCTCATCGTGAAGATTCCGAAGCCGGCGCGAAATACGGTTTTGTTGTCGCCGAAGGGGCGGTAGGCCAGACCGACGCGAGGCTGGAAGTTCAGCTTGTAGAATTCGCGCAGCCCGTTGCCCAGACCGAGCTTGCCCGCAGTCTCGATCGGCGCGCAAGGAAGGGCGGGATTCACGCCGGGACAGGCATTGATCGATTCGAGCATCCCCTGCCGTGCGACGCCGTTATTCGGCAGGATGAATCCGCCGGTGCTGGGATCGAAGGCGCCCAGGTTGTTGTTCTCGCTTACGAAGGGCGGTAGCGCCTGCCAGCGCAGGCCCATGGTCACCGTCAGGTTCTTGGTCGCGTGCCACTCGTCTTGCGCGTAGGCGCCGGTCTGATAGGCGTGCAGCCGCGTGTCCGGGCCGGACTGAGCGATGTAGCTTTTTGATGGAAGTCCTAGCAGCAGATCGGCGAATGCGTTGCCCGTGAACGTGCCGGCGTTAAACGTGAAGTCACCGAAATCGTCCGAGCCGCCGAAGCTCTCAAGATCCGTATAGCGAACCCGGCGGAAGTCGACGCCGAACTTTACGGTGTGCTGGCCTTTGACCCAGGACAGATTGTCGGTCACCTGGATGGTCTGAGAGCGCGTGACGCCGGTCTTGTCGCGGCCAATGGCGGTGAAGCCGGTGCTGTCGCTGAAGTTAAAGGTCGGAAATGCGTTGACGCCGGGCACGTCGCCCAGATTGAGCCCGCTCAATCCCAGAGTCTGCACAGCCGCCGCGCCGCTAAGCGGAAAATCCACAGTGAGCGACTGGAACGTCGAGCCGAAACGGATTTCGTTAAGAATGTTCGGACGAATCGCATAGTTGTGCGAAAGGACCAGGTTCCGATTGGTCTCGACATGCTGCTCCGTGGGAAGGAGCCCGTTGACACCGCTGGTATCGACATTCTTCCAACTCCAGCGTCCGTAAATCTGTTGCTTGTCGCTGATGTTGTGATCGATGCGGATGTCGTATCCGTTGATATTGGCGGGCGTCGGGGCCTGGACCCGATAATTTCCGCTGGTGTCCACGCCGTTGCCGAAGTTGGGTAGCGGAATGTAGTTATTCAGAAGCGACTGTCCAACGGAGTTCAGTTGCGGTTTGGGGATCTGATTTCCTGGAAACGGAGCGCCGGTGGTCGGATCGACCGCGGAACCTCCCGGCAAGTTGGTCAGATCTCCGGCCCGAACTGCGGCGGTCGGGACGGAAAGGACTTCCGGGGTCGTAAACCGGCGGCGATTGCCTTCGTAATCGGCGAAAAAGAATGTCTTGTCCTTGCGCTTATAGAGGTGCGGAATTTCCACCGGTCCGCTGAAGCTGCCGCCGAAGGTGTTGAAAGCCTTCTGGGCCTTACTGTCAAATCCCCAAGTGGTGGCATCGAGCGCGCTGTTCTGGAGATACTCGAATGCGCTGCCGTGAAAGGTATTGGCTCCGCTTTTGGTAATGATGGTGACGTCGGCCAGTTGGGAAAACTCGGCGTTATTGTTGAACTCCGTCACTTTCATTTCGCTGATCAGTTCGGAAGACGGATTCATGTTTCCGAGCGCGCCGTTCTGGCGGATGTTGACGGTGGAAGTTCCGTCCACGGAGTATTGAATCTGCGCCGGGGTCCCGCCTCCGATGGACAGGTTTCCGCCGCTGTCCTGCTGTACGCCGGGCACGGCAACCAGAGCCGTGAGAGGGCTATCGGCGCCGCCCCGATAATTCATGGGCAACTGGACAACCTGGTTGAAATTCTTGGTGTCGCCGATGACGCCGTTCTCCGTGTTCACGCTCCCGGCCGCGGCTTCGACGTTCACCTCCTGCGTTACCTCGGCCAGCTCAAGTTTCAGGTCCGCGCGCAGTTGCTGGCGCGATTCCAGGGTGATGTTCGGGACGGTGGCATTGTGAAAGCTCTCCTTGGATGCCAAGATCTCGTAAGTGCCCGGCCGGAGATTGAGCACCTGATATTCGCCCGCATTGTCGGTTGTCGTAGCGCGGCTGGAATTGTCATTCACATTCCGGATCTTGATCGCCACGCCGGGCATTTGAGCGCCCGAGGAATCCTGAACGGTCCCGATGATGCTGCCAAAAGTCGACTGCGCATGAAGATGCGCCGGTGGATACATCAAAAGACAACCGGTCGCGAGAATAACTGTTTGTAATTTCACTTGCCATCCTTCTTGTCGGGACGAAGCGGACACACGTATCCCGCTTGCTTGGACCCCTTGTCATTTCGATGTTTCTACCGTGGGCCTCGACGAGGAGGACGAAATCGAATTGCTCGCCCAATTATGCGGCGGGGCATCCAAGGAAGGCATAAGGAAGGCGTAAAACGTTCGTAAAGCGACCCTGTGCGGTCAGGTGTGCGGTGATATGATCGGCGTGAGAGCCACGTGGAGGTGCACCAGATGCACACGTCTAAGAGCCGGTGGTTGTTGGCCTTGTGCGGCATTCTTGCATCGAGCATTTCGGGCATTTACCTGGTGATGTACCTGACGGGACCCGATGGACCCGTGACTTTCCGTGGGTGGAACGACCTGATTTGGTTCCTGAACAGGCTCGCACTGGCGGGAGGCGCTTGCGCCATCACGGCTGGAGTCCTGGCGAAGCGCACATCTTGGCTTTTAGTTGTGAACGGCGTTGCTCTCGGCGCGTGTGGGCTATCGCCGCTGGTTTGGCGAAAACTCAGCTTGGACTACTTTGCGTTCCTGATTGTGGTGATGGCGATGACGGTCGCGATGCTGGCACTGGCCATCGCGCGGCGCGACTTTGCAGGCGAATGGTTCTTTAGCCTGGCGGGAGCGGGGTCGATTAGTTTTGCTTTCGCGTTTCTGGCTTTGGTCAATCGCTGGATTCCGTTGGAACGGAGGCCGTTTCATCCGTCGGTTTTTCTTTGGATTTGTTTTTACTTCGCGTTCAGCGCGGTGTTCATGTTTGGGCTGGCCGTGCGCGGCAGCGAAAACGCGAGGCTTGCACAATAGCCGGACATTGTGGAACGGCGGGGACCCGCTTGCTATCGCGCGCGGTTCTGTGGTTCGATCGCTGGCGCGGATTCTCGCACTGACGATGGCTTGTGCCGGCGGCGGCTATGTAATTGGTAGTCGAAATCCAAGAGTAACCAGCGCACGAGAGTGAGCGGGTGTTATTTGGCGGCGACGGGCTTGCGGTTCCGGGTTTCGAGGTAGCTGCGGATGGCGTCGTCTAAACGGGGCATGGGCGTGATGCCGAGGGATTCCATCTTGGCGTTCGACAAGGCCGAATACTTGGGGCGGCGGGCGGCGGTACGGAATTCGCGTTCGTCGGTGGGCTTGAGCGGAGGCTTCAGACCGGCGGCGTCGAAGATTTTTGCGGCCCAGTCGAACCAGGAGATGGGGGTTCCTCCGCCGATGTGCAGAGTGCCGGTGATATTGCGTTCCAGGAGATCCGCGGTGCGCGCGGCCAGGGCGGGGGCGAAGGTCGGCGAGGCAACGTGATCCTCGACCACGCGGATCGGGTTGCCCTGCCCGGCGAGCCTCAACATCATCTCGACAAAATTTCCGCGGGCCGTGGAGATGCCGCCGGGACCGTACACGCCGCTGGTGCGGATGATCAAGGGGTCAGAAAGATACGCGCGAGCGAAGAGTTCGCCGGCGAGCTTGGAAACGGCGTAGGCTCCGAGGGGATGCGGGGCGTCGTCTTCGGTGTAGGCGCGGTTGGCCTGGCCGTCGAAGACGTAATCGGTGGAAAAATGCACCAGGCGCGCGTCGGCCTGGCGGCAGGCCATCGCGAGATTGCGCACGGCGAGGGCGTTGACCAGGAACGCGGCCTGCGGCTCTTTTTCGGCGACGTCGACCTGGTTGTAGGCGGCGGCGTTGATGACGATGGCGGGGTCGTGCCTGGCGAAAACATTATCGACGGCCTGGGGGTCGGTAATGTCGATGGTGGCGCGCTCGAAGGCGGTGACCTGGCAGCCGCGGGATTTGAATTCCGCCACCAGTTCGACGCCTAGTTGTCCACCGCTGCCGAAAATCGAGACCCGTTCACCTTGCACCTTTTCATTATCGGCCACGAATGGACAGGAATGAACACGAATTATGGCCTTGGCGGATATAGCCACTGTGGGTATAATGAGACCGATGAAACAAGATCCTAATTCCCTGCTGCCGCTGCCGGCGGCGACGTTTCACATCCTGATGTCGGTCGCCGAGGAGGACCGGCATGGGTACGCGATCATTCAAGATGTCGCGGCCAGGACGAATGGCGAATTGAAGTTGAGCGCGGGGACGCTGTACCGGTCGATTCAGCGGATGCTCGAGCAGGGGTTGTTGATCGAGACGCGGGACCGGCCGAGTCCGGAAGACGATGACGAGCGCAGGCGGTATTACCGGATCACGCCGTTTGGCACGGCGGTCGCGAAGGCCGAGGCCCGGAGATTGATGCAACTGGTGAAGCTGGCGCAGCAGAGCGGGTTTGCGGCGGGGAGGGCGTGATGCGGCTGTATCGAGCGCTTCTGCACGCGTTTCCGGCATCGTTCCGGGCGGAATACGGCGAAGAGATGTCGGCGGTGTTCGCACGGCGGCGGCGGGACGCTTCGAATCCGTTTGCGGTGCTGGCGCTATGGGTGGAAACGATTTTCGATGTTTTCTTCAACGCCGTGGCCGTGCACTTCGACATTCTGCGGCAGGACCTGCGGTATGCGTGGCGAACGATGGGGCGCGCGCCGGGGTTTGCGATGACGGCCGTGGCTGTCTCGGCGCTGGGTATCGGCGCGACGACGGCGGCGTTCACGATGGTGGATCATGTGCTGCTGCGTCCGCTGCCGTTCAAGGACCCGGAAAAGCTGGTGAAGCTGTACCAGAATCATCCGCTGACGCGAGCGAAATATTGGGAACTCTCGCCGGCGAATTATCGCGACTGGAAGCGGATGAGCAACTCGTTCGAGAGCCTGGGCTGCTATCGGGGATTGTCGGTGAATCTGATCGGGCCGGGCAATCCGGAAAACATTCAAGGCGCGTCGGTGACGGCGGAAATTTTTCCGATCCTCGGAGTGCAGCCGGTGCTGGGGCGGTATTTTACGGCGGAAGACGATCGGGAAACGGCGCAGGGCACGCTGCTGTTGAGTTACAGCCTGTGGCAGATGGGGTTCGGCGGCGATGGCGGAGTTCTGGGGCGCAAGGTGACGCTGGACGATAAGACGTACACGATCATCGGCGTGATGCCGAAGGATTTTTATTTTCCCAGCAGCGAAGCCAAACTGTGGACCGCGATGCGGTTCGCGCCGGAGGATTTTGAAGACCGGATGAATACTTACATTTACGGCATCGGCCGGCTGAAGAACGGTGTGCCGGTAGGACAAGCGCGGGCGGAGTTGACCGGGATCGCAGGACAACTCGCGCGGGAGTTCCCGAAAGAGCTGGCGGGCGTGGGCGCGACGACGATTCTGCTGCGCGACGAGGTCTCGGATCAGGCTCGGATGATGTTGATGGTGCTGCTGGCCGCGGCGGGATGCGTGCTGTTGATTGCGTGCACGAATCTCGCGAATCTGCTTTTAGCCCGGGCGATGGTGCGGAGGAAAGAACTGGCGGTGCGGGCGGCGATGGGCGCGGGGAGCGAGAGACTGATCCGGCAGATGTTGACCGAGAGCGTGATTCTGTCGGGGCTCGGCGGGGTATTGGGAGTGCTGATCGCGAGTCTGGCGCTGCCGCTTCTGGTCCGGCTGGTGCCGGTGAATCTGCCGATCGCGGAAATGCCGTCGATCAATCCGAGTGTGCTGATATTTGCAGCGGTGGTGACGTTTGCGACGGGGATCGGGTTCGGGGTGGTTCCGGCGCTGCGCGTTTCGCGCGAGAAGAGTTCGAATGGGCTGCGGGAGACGTCGCGCGCGGGAGGCGGGAGGCGCGAGCGGCTGCGGTCGGCGCTGGTGATCGCCGAGGTCACGGGATGCGTGGTGCTGCTGGTTTCGGCGGGGCTGCTGATTCGGGCGCTGTGGAGAGTGCAGAGTGTCGATCCGGGGTTCCGGGCGGAGAGCGTCCTCACGCTGCGCACGGTGCTGCCGATGCCGAAGTATGAGCGGGTGGTGACGCGTCAGCAATTTTACAATCGCGTGCTCTCGGAAACCCGGTTATTGCCGGGCGTGACGGGGGCGGCGTATGTGGCATTCCTGCCGATGGTGCAGCGCGGGGGCGTACTGCCGATCGAGATCGCGGGGCAACCGAAGGACATCGCGAATCGGGAGAACGGGAGCCTGCGCTTTGTGACTCCGGGATATTTTTCGGTGATGGGGATTCCGATTTTGCAGGGGCGCGACGTGGCGGAATCGGATACGGTGGACACGCCGTGGATCGCGGTGGTGAGCGCATCGTTCGTGCAGCATTATTTCCCGAACCAGGATCCGATGGGGCGGCATTTCGATTTCGCATTCCATGACCGGATGATTGCGGGCGTGGTGGGCGATGTCCGGGTGCGCGGGCTGGAACGAAATAGCGAGCCGCAGATTTATATTCCTTACAGGCAGGTGCCGGACGGCGGCGTGATCTGGTATTACCCGAAGGACCTGGCAGTGAGGGCTTCGGGCGATGCGGAGAAGCTGGCGCCGGCGCTGCGGCGCATTATTCAGGCGGCCGATCCAGCGCAGCCGGTTTCGGATGTGCGGATGCTATCAGAGATTGTCGAGGCGGAGACCGGGCCGCGGGTGGTACAGGTACGCGTTCTTGGGGCGTTCGCGGGGATCGCGATTCTGCTGGCTGCGATCGGGATTCATGGCGTGCTGGCGTTCGCGGTGACCAGCCGGACGCAGGAGATCGGCGTACGGATGGCTCTGGGGGCTCGGCGTGGGGATATTTTGGGGATGATTTTGCGGGACGGCGTGGTGCTGGCGATGATCGGGATCGGTGTTGGGGTCGGGCTGGCGTATGCGGCGGGGTTGGAGATGCAGTCGCTGTTGGCGGGCATCCGGCCGGGAGATGTGGAGACGTTTTTCGCGGCGGTGGTGTTGTGTTTCCTGATGACGCTGGCGGGGAGTTTGATGCCGGCGCTGCGGGCGGTCAGGATCGATCCAACGGTGGCGATACGGGCGGAGTGACGCTAAAAAGCTTTATTGGCCGCGAATGGACGCGGATGAACGCGAATGAAGAATTTAAAGAAGGGATGGTGGGAACTGCTTCATGCTGACGCTGGCGGGGAGTTTGAACGCGAATCAGAAAATAAAATTAGGGGTGGGCGGCGGCGGTGGAGGCTTGTTGGAGCATTCCGTCCAGGTTTTCGCGGGAGAAATAGTGGCCGCGGAGGATGACGGCGTCGATTTTTTGGGTGTTGCGGATGTCTTGCGCGGGGTCGGCGGTGAGGAGAACGAGGTCGGCGGCTTTGCCGATTTCGATCGTCCCGATTTGCGCGGCGGGGCCGAAATAGCGGGCGGGGTTGCGCGTGGCGGATTGCAGGGCTTCCAGGGGTGAGAGGCCGGATTTCACGAGCAGGGCCAGTTCTTCGTGGAGGCTGAAACCGGGGATTACGGGATTCCAGCCGTTGGTGTCGGTTCCGGCCAGAAATTCGACGCCGGCGCGATGCATGTCGCCGACTAACTTTTCGTGGCGTTCAAGTAGAGCGTGGATGCGGATGTTGAGGGCATCGTAATCGGCGGGCGGCAGGTCCTTCAGGAAAAATGTATTGCGCGGGTCCCAGGCGTCGCGCCAGGCGGGAAGGGCGTATCTGTGCGTGGGGTCGTTGAGGAAGGCCGCGTCGCGGACGCTGGCGAAACCTTCGAGGAGCGCCAGGGTCGGGGTTTGCCAGGTGCCGTTGCGGACGAAAGTGCGAAAGAGATTCGCGGCTTTCGCTTCGCTGTAGGTTTCGGAGAGCTCGACGGAATCGGGGAACGCGAGCAGGCGCATGCGGGCTTCGCCGGACATGCTCTTGTCGAGCATGGCGGCGACGCGGGCGGCGCGCAGCTCTTCTTCGCGGGTGGAACAAGCCAGAAGAATGTTGATCAGGTGCTCTTCGCTGCGCTGGCCGGCGTCGGAGGCTTCTCCGGGATTTACGGCTTCGGGGACATGGCCGGCGAATGGGATCCCGATGGCTCGGGCTTCGGCGGCGAGAGCGAAATAGGCGTCGCGCGGGATACTGTTGTAGACCTTCAGGAAATCGACACCGGATTGGGCGAGGGCGTGGACGGCGAAGCGGGCCTGCTCGGGAGTTTCGACGGCGATGGCGCCGGGGGGAGCGGGGCCGGTCCAGAGCATGGGCGGGCCGTCAATGAATCCGGGGGCGACGATGCGGGGGACATCGGGACGCTTGCGCCAGGCACGGATGGTTTCGATGGGGATACCGGTGAACATTTCGCGGACGCCGGTGATGCCGTTGGCGATCAGTAACGGGAAAAAGATCTCGGGCGGGCCGAGATGGATGTGCATGTCCCAGAGGCCGGGGATCAGGAACTTGCCGCGGCCGTCGATGATTTGCGTGTCGCGCGGGGGTTTGATTTTCTTTTGGATCGCGGAGATGCGGGCGCTGGAGATGGCGACGTCGAGATTCTTGCGCGGGGCGGCTCCGGTGGCGTCGATTATGGTGACGTTTTTGATTACCAGGGATTGGGCGAGGAGGCACGGGGTAAGGAGACAGAAGAGGATTTTCGGGAGGCGTCGAGGGTTGAAAATGCTTCGGCACCCGCTTACTGGCGTGCGCGGCTCGGTGTCATTAAGCAAGTGATGAGCCGCGGCCAGGAAAACGGCGCCTCCTAGAGGATTTTCTGGATGGCGGCTTCCAGGTCCTTTACGGGGGTTTCGCCGATGAAGGAGCGGACTTTTTTGCCGGAGCGGTCGTATAGGAACAGACCGGGGAGCGCGCCGCCCCACTTGGGATCGATCGCGTCGGCGAACTTGTCGTCATCGGCGGCTTTCTTGAGATAGGTGACGCCGGCGACGTTGTTTTCCTTGAGAACTTTGAGCGCGGCCGGTTGGGCCTCGGGTTCGTCCGCGGAAATGGTGACGAGTTCGAAACCGCGGGCGCGGAGTTTTTGATCGAGTTTCACCAGCTCCGGCATCTCCGCGCGGCAGGGCTTGCACCAGGTGGCCCAGAAATCAACCAGAACCACCTTGCCTTTATGAGCGGCCACCATTTTCTGATAGCCGGATTCGTCGATGGGCGTCAGGCCGGCGGTAACGGCAAGCAAGAGGATGGCGTGTTTCATCACTTTTTCTCGGGTTTCTCGAGTTTCAGGTTGATCACGGGCACTTTGCGGGAATCGAACACGCTGAGCGTTTTCCAGCCGCTGGTCATGCCGTTGAAATCGGCCTTCAACTGGTAATCGTTATCGACCTTCAGATTGGAGAAGTGATACTCGCCGTTCTGCTGGGTGATGAAGGAGCGGACCTGAAGACTCCGGCCATCCTTCAACTGCACCACAGCGCCATTGATGAACTTGCCGTCGGGGTCGGCGACCGTGCCCTGCACCGTTCGCTCGGAGGCTGCTTCCCGTTTTTCCTTCCTGGTTTCTTGCGCCCGGGCGAAGGAAGTCAGAAACAGGAGAAAGAGGACGGCTGCTGTGCGTAACACTTTAAACCTCATTTCGATTGGGGCGCGAGCACCAGGTTCACGTCGATATGCTCCTCGCCGGATATCTTGGCTTCCTTTTCGTCCGGGCGATAGCCTTTTAATGTCGCGCGGAGCAGATAGGTTGCTTCCTTGGGGGGCACGTGAAACAGGAATTCGCCACGATAGTTGGCGGTGGCTTCCTGGAGCTTCTTCGGCTTGGGCTCGGCGCGAAGCATCAAGACGACCTTGGCTTCGGGCAGGGCGAAACCAGGATCGCGGAAGACGGTGCCGGCAATAATCGCCGTGGGCGCGGGTTTCTTGTCGCCGGCCAGGGCGCACAGGCACGCCAGAAAGGAGAGCGCGGCAACGGCAACGCGCCTACTTCCATTCATCCTCTTCTTCGTCCTCCTCATCCTCGTCGGCATCGTCTTCATCGTCGTCATCAAGATCGTCGTCGTCGAGATCTTCGTCGTCGTCATCAGCGTCATCCGGAGACAGTTCCAGGGGCGAGACCCCGCTGACGTTGAGATTGGTTCCACACTCTTCGCAGGTCAGCGCGTCTCCCTCGTCCAACTCCTCTTCGTCGACATCGATCACTGCGTCACACTTGGGGCAATTCACCATTTGATTTCTTCCTCCCGATAGGGCGTGCAGGTTCGTTGTTGTTGATTCTGCTCTTATATCTACCACGACGGGACCGTGATGAAGGTTACACCGGCTGGGGCATGCCAGCGGCGCGTTCAAGGTCGCCCGGCAGCACCGTCACCAGTGTTTTCTCTAAATCCTCACCCGATTCGATCATATACTTTAGATGCATCGCAGCGAGCTTTAGACACCAGGCATCCGTCAATGGATGGCCGGATTTCGCGCTGAGGGCGAGCAGATCGGGATGGGGAAGCGCGATCACCTTCTCCTGTTTGGGCTCGGGATCGGATCCGGCCT
Source organism: Bryobacteraceae bacterium (assembly GCA_035308605.1). Lineage (GTDB taxonomy): Bacteria > Acidobacteriota > Terriglobia > Bryobacterales > Bryobacteraceae > Palsa-187. Next base: position 13,963 of record DATGGL010000106.1, on the reverse strand, counting down.
CGGACCAGACCACGAATTTGACGTCGACGGTATCGGCGTGGCGGATGGAAATGCCGGTCTGCAGCCAGCGAAACTCTACTTCCCAGAGGCGTCCGAACGGGTCGGGTCCGGCCTGGAAGCGGCGAAAATTGTCAGCCATTGTTTTCAGACTAGCAAACCGGAGTTAGGGTTACTTGACGGCGGCCCGCGTGGCTGCGGACGGGCCGTATAGACGGCGGTATACGTCGGCATTGCGCAGGACGGTCTGGATGTAGTTTCGGGTCTCGGTGAAGGGGACGGTTTCGATGAATTCCGCGGGCTCCCGGAAATCGCCCCAGCTTAGCCAGGCGTGGGCGCGGGACAGGCCGGCGTTGTAGGCGGCGAGGGCGGCTTCGCTGTGGCCGCCCAGCGACGCGGTCATGCTCTTCAGGTAAAACGTCCCAAGCTGGAGATTCACGACGGGCTGGAATAGCCGGGCAGTCGTGTAGGGCTTGACGTTGAGCCGGCGGCTCAGTTCGCGGCCGGTGGACGGGAGAATCTGGGTGAGGCCGCGAGCGTTGGCGCGGGAAACGGCCTTGGGGTTGAACTCGGACTCCTGGCGGATCAGCGCGGCCATCAGGAACGGGTCGGTGTCGTTCTGTTTTGCGAAGCGCTCCAGGTCCGAGCGATAGGGCATGGGGAACGCGAGCTTCCAGAAATCGGCGGGCGCGGATTCGAGCGGCATGAACAGATAGCCGCCGGCGTAACGCTTGATGTAGCGAAGGGCCTGATCGGGGCCGGTGCGGCGGTTGGACAGGGACGCCAGTTCGATGGCCAGCACATGCGGCTGATCCTCGGTCTGGGCCCCGAAGCGGAGTTCGCCTTCGGCCCAGTCTTCCAGGTCCGCGCTGGCCAGGAGCCGGGCGCGTTCGATGCGGGCCTTGGCGGTCGCGTTGGGAACGAAGTCGAGCGAGCGGGAGCGCTGCGGAAAAGGGATGGTGCGGAGGAATTCCTTAACGGACGCCGAAGGGGGCGACGTAATCTGGCGCAGGCGCTCGCGTGCCAGGACGGTGTAGTAATAATTCGGATATTCGCGGACGATCTCGTCGTAATAGGCTCGGGCGGTTCCGGGATCGCTGGATGCTTCGGCAAGGCGGCCGAGAAAATACAGAGCCGCGGGGGCTTCGTCGGATGCGGGATACATGCGCAGATGCGAGCGCATCAGATCGGCGGCGTCGGATTGACGGCGTAGATAGTGGCCCCAGACGACTTTCCAGTGGCACGTCGCGGCTTGCGGATCTTTGGGAAACGATTCGTAGCAGGCGCGATAAAGCGGCTCGTAGACGTCGAGCGCGTTTTCGATCAAATGAGAATTGGCGTCGGCCATCAGGGCGTCGAGACGCCACTTCGATTGCGGGTACTGGCGGCCGAGTTTGTCGAGCGTGGCGTGGACCTGATCCTGATTCTTCAACCGGCGAGCGCAGAGGACCAGGTACGACAAGCGCTCGGCGTCGGCTTCGGGGCTGGGAACTTCGAGTGTCTCCAGGTACTTTTGGGCGCGCAGGGTTTCCTTGACGTTGTAGTCGGCGACGCCCAGGCGGACGCGGGCGAGGTCGCGCTCGGCGCCGCCGAGCTGGGGAATGATGAACTCGAGTTCCTTGCGGGCGCGCACGGTATTTCCCGCGTCGAGCAGTTTCAGCGCGCGGCCGAGCATCGCATTGGGCATGGCGGGCGGATATGCGTCGCCGAGATCGGTCTTGAGTTTCGCGGATTCGGTATCAGCCTGGGCGGCTTCGGCCGACATCGGAAAGCCGTAATAGACGCGCTGGTAATAGACGGCGGCGCTGACGCGGTCGCCTACGCCGGCGAATGCGGCGGCCATGGCGAGGTCGCCCTGGGGCTGGGGCAGCGTCGCGTAATGCTTCCGGAGAAGATCGAGGGCTTCTTTGGTATCGCCGTTCTGGACGTAGGCTCGGGCGGCGAGGAGGACGGCTCGGGCTGCCAGGGGCGAGGGCGGGGATTGCTGCCAGACGATGGCCAGCGATTTCGGCACAGCGGCGTAGTTCTGGGATTCGAATTGCGCGTTGGCCAGGAACCAGGCGGCGTAGTCGGCAAGTTTCGGGAGACGCTTTGGCAGCGGTTCGAGGGATCCGATGGCGGCGGCGTAGCGCTTGGCGTCGAGCGAGGTGGCGCCGGATTTAAGGTCGGCCAGGGGGTCGGTGGAGGCTGCGAGATTGAGGGCGAAGGCGACAAGAAGCGCTCGACGCCAGTGGGGGCGAGGGGCTCGGCGCACTTCAGGATTTGGTTCCGGCACTGCGAACTTCCAGTTTCGCATGAGTGCGCTCGCGGGGCGGATTGATGGGAATTCGGGGTCCGCTTACTGGCGTGCGCGGTTCGGTGTGAGTGATCGGGACGGAGGGCCGAGGCAGGGCCGCGAGGGATCGTGAGTGGGTTATCGCGTCTGGTTGGTGTGCTCGGGGGGAGTGATCGGCATTCGGGGCCCGCTTACTGGCGTGCGCGGTTCGGTGTGAGTGATCGGGGCAGAGGGCCGAGACAGGGCCGCGAGGGATAGCGAGTGGGGTTATCGCGTCTTGTTGGTGTGCTCGGGGGCGGATTGATCGGCATTTCGGGGCCCGCTTACTGGCGTGCGCGGTTCGGTGTGAGTGATCGGGACGGCGGGCCGAGACAGGGGCGCGAGCGATAGCGAGTGGGTTATCGCGTCTTGTTGGTGTGCTCGGGGGCGGATTGATCGGTATTTCGGAGGCCCGCTTACTGGCGTGCGCGGTTCGGTGTGAGTGATCGGGACGGAGGGCCGAGACAGAGGCCGCGAGGGATCGCGAGTGGGTTATCGCGTCTTAATTAGTGTGCTCGTGGGCGAATTGATAGGAATTCGGGACCTGCGAAATCGGCGATCTTGTGCAGGGCTGACATTGGGCGCGAGCTAATAGGGGGTTATTGCGGCGCTGCCAGGGCGGTGAGTGTGCCGGTGTAGCGGATCTGGCGGCCGCGGTTGGTTAGATCTAAGACAAGACGGCCGTCGGATTGGGTGGCGCCGGTTCCGGCGTAGGTTTCTCCGGCCTGGACGACGTCGAGGCAGGAGACTTTCCAGTGCGCGCCGGGGAGCAGGTCGAAGCATCCGGCAACGGTTTGAAATTCGGCATCGGGGTTGAACGAGATGGAACGGCCTCGGAAGCTGCCTTGGCCGTGCGCGTCCAGTAATAACTGGACCCCGGCGCCTTCGGCTTCGGCAGTTCCGTCGAAATCGAGAGTTCCTCCCTTGTAGGCGAGGTCGCGCAGTTTGCCGTCGAAGCGATAGCGGGGGGCGTAGGCGGTGAGATCGATGGCCAGTTCACCGGTTACCTGCGCGGGAGCGGTGTCAGGCTGATTGACCTGCGCCTCAAGATGGGCCACGCGCAAGAGGGCGCCATCCCACAGGAGCCGGGCGCTGCTGATGGCGGCTCTGGAATCGCCGACGGTCAACTTTGCAATCACCAGCGTTCCATCCGCGCGGCGGGATTTCAGCCAATCGGGCACGGGCGCGGGAGCGAGACGCAGCGTGCGCGCGAGAAAGCCGCGCTCGCGGACCAGGACCGGGGCACACAGGCGCTCGATTTCGGCGGCGTCGGCTTCGGGAATGGTGAGGTGGAATTTGTGGGGCCGGATGGCGGCGGGTTCCCAGCGATAGTCGCCGGTCAAAGCGATCTCGCCGATGCGGGCGCGCAGGCGGTTGACGGAGACGCGCCCGACCGCGGCGACGACCGATGCGGACTGGATACGCACCGGATCGGCGAGGCCGTCGACGCCGATGCGGGCGTTTTGCAAATCGTATTCTCCGGACCATTCGCCGGGCGCGCCCGGGGTCCAGCGGTAGCGCGCCCATCCCCGCCAGGTTCCCTGCGCGGTTTGTTCGAGCACTGGAATCGACGAGAGGCCGAAGGAGCGGATATCGGTGACGCTGAGGTTCCGGGCCGTGATTTTCAGATCGAGGCCGGCGGCGGTTTCGAAGCTGCCCTCGATCTCGGCCGCTTCATTTTCGCCGATCTGGACTTTGGCGGGAGCGAGCGAAATCGACGGACCGGCGATGGAAACCGTGGCAGTCTGGGCGCGAACCGGCTGGGCCTCGGGCAACGCGATGGAGGCATTCTGAAGTTCGAAGCGGCCGGAAAGTCCGTCGGGCAGGCCGTAGCGGACGCCGCCGGAAACCGATCCTTCGGCGGAGAGTTTTTCCGAGATGGGCGCGCCCATGTGACGGGCGATTTCGAGGAGCGTTGCCAGCGGAACCTGCTTCACATCGGCGGCGGCGTCCCATTGCGGGCGCGAAAGAAAATCCCACAGGCGAAATTGCAGGGCGAGCGGAGCGTCGGGCGTGTCGGACACGCTGGCCAGTTCCAGGCGGTCGTCATGCAGGTCGATCTTTCCTTTGTAGGCGACGCTCCAGCCGCCGCCGCGCTTGGGCAGGAGATCCCAGCGATGGACGTCGTCGATTTGAAGCTGGCCGTTGATTTCCAGGTTCGACGGGCGGCCGGCGAGCTGAGCATCGAAGGCGAGAATACCGTGAAGGCCGAAGCCGTGCTGGTCGAACAGGCGCGCGACTTCCTCCACCGAACTGCGCTCGAGTTCGACGCGCATGTCGACACGCTGGGCGCTCCACGCGCCGCGGACGAAAAAATGCCCGAAGCTTTGCGCGGCCTGATCGGTGCGCGAAGGCGCGCCGCCGAAACGCAATCCGACCGAGCCGCTGTCGGAAGGCGAGACGTCGAGATCGGCGTCATTGAAATAGAAGACGGATTTGGTGTCGCCGAATTTGAAATTGACGCGTCCGCCGCGCATTTCAATGGCGGGCATGGATCCCGCGACCGCCGGGGCGCTTCCGAGCAGGAATTGGAAATTCCAGGGTCCGGCGTCGGTCTTGACCAGATTGATGCTGGTGCCTTCGCCCAGCCTGCCCTGGCTCAGCCGCAGAGTCGAGAATTCCAGGTGACGCGAGAGGACGGCCAAGAGCCGGACACGGGCTTCGAGCTTTCCGACGCGCGCGAATGGTTCGATGCCGGCGCGAGGATCTTCATGGATGACGACGTTTTCGAGCGTGAATCCGGGGCCGCGGAACAGGGTGAAATAGGCTTTTTCAACCGTGACGCGGCGGCCGAGGCCGCGCTCGAGGGCGCGCTCGATTCTGGGCTTGATGAAATCGGCGTCGAGATAGGGCGCGCCGACGCCGATGATGACGATCAGGGCGAAGCCGATCCACAGGGCGCGTTTCATGTGATTGCGCCGGCCAGGCGGCGGTAGGCTTCGATATCGTCGATGTCGGCCAGGATGCCGGGGTCGTCGACGTCGATATATCGGGTGGCGGATTTGTGAGCGTGAACCACCTGGCGGGCTTGCGCCGTCGGGGGCAACGCGAGGAACTCCTGAATCAGGGGCGCGGCCGCGAAGACGGGATGGCCGTGTTTGCCCTGGAATTGCGGGACGACCACCAACGTCGCCGGGTCGCGATGCGCGACTGCCTCGGCCAGCAAAGATACGGTGGAGGGCTCGGCGGCAGGGCAATCGACGGGGATGAAGAAGAATCCGTCGACGTTCGCGGGGATGACGGCGAGCGCGGTCTGGAGCGAGCTCAACTGGCCGCGATCGGGATCGGGATTGACGACGAACTGGGCGCGCGGGTCGGCCTGGGCGCGAATCAGGGCGGCGTGATGGGCGAGCGCGACGACGACCGGGTCACACGAGGGCGACAGTATCCGGATCAGCCGGTTGAGGAACGTTTCTCCGCGATATTCGAGCAGCGCCTTCGGGCTCCCCATGCGGCTGGACGCTCCGGCGGCGAGAATGATTCCTGCCGTTCTCGGAAAAACGATCACTTCAACAGCGCTCTTAGATTCTCGTGGGCAAAAATGGATTTCGAAAGCGAACGCCAATCCGCTGACGGCGCGCGGCGAATCGCGATCATTTCGGCGACCACCGAGATGGCGATCTCTTCGGGAGATTCCGCGCCGATCTCCAGGCCCATCGGGGCAAAGATCTTTTCGAACGACTCGCGCGAGAAACTTTCTTTTTCGAGTTCGCGGATTACGGAGATGGTTTTGCGTTTGCTGCCGATCATCGCGATGTAGCGGGCCGGTGTCGAGACGGCCCAGCGCAACACGCGCATATCGTCGCGATGGCCGCGAGTGACGATGATGATGTAGGTGGAGGAAGTGATGGATAGCTTCGGAAAAACGGATTCGTATTCGTCGGCGTAGGTTTCCTCGGCTTCGGGGAAACGTTCGCTATTGGCGAAGGCTTCGCGGTCGTCGACGATGACGGTGGAGAATCCGGCGAGATTCGCGACCTTCGAAATGCTCTTGGAAACGTGTCCGCCTCCGAAGATAAAGGCGCGCGGCTGGGGAACGACGGGTTCGACGAAGATGTTCAATTGACCTCCGCAGATCAGGCCGTTGTCGTAGGCGGCGTCCTGGCCGAGGCTGAAGGTAAGGTGACGCGGCTTTTCGGTTTCAATGACTTCGCGAGCGGCGGTCCAGACTTCGGCCTCGACGCATCCTCCGCCGATGGTGCCCATCATGGAGCCGTCTTCGCGGACCAGGAGTTTGGCGCTTTCGTAGCTTGGAATGGAACCGTTGACCTGGACGATGGTCGCAAGCGCAGACTTCTGGCCAAGCTTGCGCAGGCGGACAATTTCGTCGTAAACGTCCATTTGGATTGATTATACCGGTTGCAATCAGGAACTTGGGTCTGCTGCTTGAACGCTACCCTTATACAGAACTTGGCTAACGCTCGGACTATTCCTGGGTGAGAACGTCTCGCGAATGGCGGCGCTGCGCTCCGCAGCTCTATCGCATGTCTCAAAAAACTCGATGAACGGCAGGTTCTCGCTCCGAAGCTTCATCGCCTCCGCGAAGAGGAATCGACCGTAATGGTCTTCGCGCGGAAAACTATAGCCGACCACGACGATTCTTTCGGCTTTCTTAACAGACTGGATCACTGCAGTCCATTGGCGCATGATAACGTCAAAAACCTGATCCACTTTGTAGTAACTCTGGACTTCCCGCAGCAGCTCACTTTTTATCGGAACAGCGCCGAGGACAAGTGGTTCTCGTCCGTTCGAAACGTGGGCTGGCGTCAGTGACTCCAGCAACGGCGCGCCATCCGGATGAGCGTGTGTCACGCACTTTTGTTCGAGGTCCAGACACCATGAGGTCGAGCCGTGCGGTTTCGCGAAGTTCACAACATCTGAGCGAAGCTCCTTCGAGAAGCTGCGAAGGTCCAAGCCTCGGCTCAGAGCGAAACGCTCGACCAACGTATCGTAGTTGAAAGAAATAACAGCGTCGCCAGGCTCTACCTGCCTGAGAACGGCGCTGAGCGTGAACGCTTCAGTGGGTTTAAGCTTGTGCGCCTTACGATCGATTGGGCCGCCGTAGACGCTCAAAAGAGCGCTCTTGAGTTCCGGAATCAGATCGTACAACGCCGGAGTTGGGAATGCATCGTGGAATTTGCAGTAATAATCGATGAACGTCCAGATCTCCTCAAGTCCGAGTTCGCAGATGTCGGCGTTCAAGTGCACCTCTATCAGCTCGCTGAGTTTCTTATAGTGTTCTTTCCAGTTAGGATCATTGGCAAGGACTCTCGCGCCGAATTTCGCGGCGGTCGGACATTCATCTCCCAATGTTCCGCATGAGCAGCCCGCGCCGAAGAAGAAAGCGTTCATATTCGATTCCAAGCTTTCGGCGAATTTTATCACCTTGCGCTCGCTATGATAGACAGCTGTGCCGGAATCTTTTGACGTCATCATCATCGGCGGAGGCCATAACGGGCTGGTTACGGCTGCTTACCTTGCGCGCGAGGGACGGCGGGTGCTGGTGCTGGAGGCTCGGGAACTGGTCGGGGGGTGCGCCGTTACCGAGGAAGTCTGGCCTGGGTATCGCGTCTCGACGGCGTCCTATCTCTCGAGCCTGATGCAGGAAAAAGTTGTGCGGGAGTTGGAGCTGGAGCGGTTCGGATATGCCGTCGACGCCAAAGATCCGGCGTTTTTTTCGCCGTTTCCGGATGGAACGCACCTGTTCATGTGGCAGGACCGGGCGAAGACGCTGGTGGAGATTGCGAAATTTTCAAAGCGCGACGCCGAGGTTTATCCGAAGTACGAAGAGCGGCTGGAGCGGCTGGCGATTGTGGCCGAGTCGCTGCTGCTGACTACGCCGCCTCCGTTTCCACCGAAGGCTACGGATCTGCCGCATTACTTGAAGCTCATCGGCAAGATGAAGGGGCTGTCGAGCACGGAAATCGTCGCGCTGGTCAAGATTTTTACGCAGAGCGCGGCGGAGTTTCTGGATGAATGGTTTGAATCGGAGCAGTTGAAGGTTACGCTCGCCACCGATGGCGTGATCGGGGCGAACGGAGGGCCGCGGTCGCCGGGGACGGCGTATATTCTGCTGCACCATTGCATGGGCGGCGTGAACGGGCATCGCGGATTGTGGGGATTCGTCCGCGGTGGAATGGGCGCGGTTTCGAATGCGATTGCGGATTCGGCACGGAGCCGCGGAGTGAAGATCCGGACCGAGGCGCCGGTGGCGAAGATTCTGGTGCGAAGCGGGCGGGCGAGCGGCGTGGTTCTGGAGAGCGGCGAGGAGATCGCGGCGCGCGTGGTGGCGAGCAATCTCGATCCGCGGCGGACTTTTTTGAAGCTGTTGGATGCGGGCGATCTCGATCCGGAGTTCCTGGACAGCATCCGCAAGTTCCGCTCGGAGGGGACTTCGCTCAAGATGAATCTTGCGCTGAATGGGCTGCCCGAGTTCAAGGCGCTTCCGGGCGCGCCGGGGCCGCAGCATCGCGCGACGATGCATATCTGTCCATCGGTCGAATACATCGAGCGGGCCTGGGATGACGCGAAGTACGGACGGCCGTCGCAATCGCCGCTGATTGAGATGACCATTCCGACGATGTACGACGCGTCGCTGGCGCCGGCGGGGCATCACATCATGGGGATTTTTTTGCAATACGCCCCGTACACGCTCAAGGGCGCGAATTGGGACGAATTGCGCGAGCCGTATTCGAATCGAATTCTCGATGTGATCGAGGAGTATTGTCCGAATATCCGGTCGATCGTGGTCGAGAGGCAGACGCTGACGCCGCTCGATCTGGAGCGGCGGTTTGGGCTCACGGGCGGGAACATCTTTCATGGCGAGATGAGCCTGGATCAGATGTTCGTGCTGCGGCCGGTGGCGGGGTGGGCGCGGTATCGGACGCCGGTGAAGGGGTTGTATTTGTGCGGGTCGGGGGCGCATCCGGGCGGGGGCGTGATGGGCGCGCCGGGGCACAATTGCGCGCGAGAGATGATTCGGGACCGGTGACGAACGCCGGTCGGGGACCGGCCCCACTGTCAACGAAGGGCGAGCGGGGTAAGGACGCCGTCTTTTTTCACTCCCAATTGGATGGGACGAGGAGGGCCCTTCGGCGGGACGGTTAGTTCGACCCAGAGTTCTTCGCCGGCGGGACGGCGCGATGGGTCGGGGATGTGTTCGGGGATGAAGAAGGCGATCGGCTGGGATAGAGTCGCGGTCGCGTTGTTGCCGAAGGTGTTGACCATGTTGCCGCCGTTTTCGTCGGGACGGGCGACCAGGATGCCGTCTTCGACGGCGAGGCGCGCGGAACCGTAGATGGCTCCGGCTGGGAATCCGCGGGCTTCGGCGGCGATGCTCAGGCTGACGTAGCGGCCGCGGATGGGAAGATTCGGATCGTAAGGCATGGTCCGGACCCAGACGCGGGGCATGGCTGCGCGATCGAGGAGAAGCTTGCCGCCCAGCGATAGCACCATGGCGACGTGCACCGCGGCGAGCGTCAGGCCTTTCACGAGAGGCGTCAATTGGCCTCCTTTACGCGAGAGACAAAACGTCGGCGAAGGCGTTCGAGGGCCCATCCTCCGGCGAGGAACAGCAGGCCGAGACCGATCAGGCTGGTGGAACGGCCCAGTTTGTCCATGATCTCGGAGAAATAGAAGAACAGCAGCGTCAGGGCGAATCCGGCCATGCCGAGGTTGACCCGTTCGCTGCGGCCGTCGCGAACGCCCCAAGCAACCATCGCGGCAGCGCCGAGTGCGCACCACAAATACAGGCCGATGTTCTGGGTCTGCGCGATGAAGCCGAGCGCGAATACCCAGACGGCGGCGACGGCGTTCATCCACATATCGCGTTTCCTGAGGAACCAGGCCAGGATCAGGGGAAGGCCGAGACCGAGCGCATAGCCCGCGATCCCGTGCCCGTTGATAGGGTCCGCATCGGTGTGACGCCAGAACTCGAATTCGAGGGCGAGTATGACGGCGCCGGGGAGGACGGCGATGCCGCCGATCCAGACCAGAGCCCGGCGCGTGAGGCTGTCTTGTTCCCGGGTCCGGGCGGATACGTAAACCAGAGCGGTGACTAACAGACCCTCGACGAGCACGCGAAATGGCTGGCGGCCGGCGTTTGGAAACGATTCCACCCATTCGCCGGACAGCCAGAACGGCGTGAGGATCGCGGCGAAGGCGAACTGGAGCCAGTCGCGCCGCAGCGCCCATCCAACCCAGGCGCCGGCGGCCCAGAGGAGGACACCGGAGGGCCAGTGGGCCTGCAAATTGAAAATTTGTCCGCCGAGAAAGATGCCGGCTCCGAGGGATGCGGTGCCGATTCCGTGGAACGTGATCGCAAGGGCTCCGCTGTAACCGGCAGAGAATGCGCCGGCCAGGTGCAGGATGGCGACCATGAGGACGACCAGAGTGAATCGCTGGGCGGGCGCGAGTGTGTCCCAATGCGCGGCGACGAAAAGGAGGATTCCGGCGCCGAGCATCAATCCGCCGAAGACGAGGGCGACGATGGCGGGCCAGCGAAGTTTGGAAGGACCGGCGGATTGTTCTTCGAATTGGCGGATGCGGTCGGCCGTCGCGGCGTCGATCAGTTCGGCGGATTTCCAGCGTTCGAGGGGGCGCTCCCAGTCTCGCATGGGTCTACTTAAGACTACCTGGATGAGAGACACGTCGGGACCCGCTTGCTGGCGCGCGCGGTTCGGTGCCGGGCATTGATGACGGAGGATTGATATGCGTGTTACATGGCGGCGTCGCCGTCGAGGCTGCGCCAGAGGTACCAGCTTGCGATGGAGCAATAGGGACGCCAGGAGGCGGCGATGCGTTCCATTTCTTCGGGCTTCGGCAGATCGGCGAGGCCGTAGGCTTTCTTGATGGCGGCGCGGACGCCGAGGTCGCCCGTGGGCAAAACGTCGGGGCGGCGGAGGGCGAAGATCAGGAACATGTGGACGGTCCAGACGCCGATGCCTTTGACGCGGGTCAAATGCTCAATGACCGCGACGTCTTCAAGAGTGGCGCACTTGCCAAAATCGACTTCGCCATCGCGGGTGAAGCGGGCGAGTTCGCGAATGTAGGTCATTTTCTGGCCCGATAGCCCAAGGGCGCGCATGCGAGCGGGGCGAAGGCGGAGGATGGATTCGGGGGTCAGAGGGTCGGCCTTGGCCGCGGCCATCAGGCGGCCAAAAATGGTGGAGGCGGCTTTTCCGTGTAACTGTTGATACACAATCGAGCGGACCAGCGTCTGGAAGACCGGCTCGCGGTATTCGATTTTGAGGGGGCCGACACGGTCGATGATCGAACCGAGGATGGGATCAGCTTTCTTTAGGTGATTCAGGGCTTTTCGCATGGAACACGTTTTCAATGCCGTGCATCTATGATTGTAATTATGAAGTTCCTTCCCATTCTGCTGGTGCTTTCTCCCGTTGTTTTCGCTCAGGACGAGCCGACCATCAAGCTGGATGTCAGCCTGGTGAACATACTGTGTTCGGTGCGCAATAAGAGCAATGGGCTGGTGGGGAATCTGGAAAAAGGCGATTTTCAGATTTTCGAAGACGGCAAGCAGATGGACATCAAGTACTTCACGCGTGAAACGGATCTGCCGTTGACCATCGGCCTGCTGGTCGATACCAGCAAGAGCCAGGAACGGCTTCTGGATATCGAGCGGCGCGCGGCTTACCAGTTCTTTTCGAAGGTCCTGCGGAAGAAAGACCTTGCGTTCCTGATGCAGTTCGGCGCGGAGGCGGAATTGTTGCAGGACGATACCAATTCACCCAAGCTGTTGCAGGACGGGCTGAATCAGTTGCGGCTCAGCGTTCCGGTGGGCGGGCTGCATCCGGGGCCGGTGCCGACGATGAGCAGCCAGGCGGGGACGATTCTGTTCGACGCGGTGTATCTCGCCTCGACGGAAAAGCTGAAAGGCGAAGTGGGGCGGAAGACGGTGGTCATCATTACGGATGGCGTCGATACGGGCAGCAAGATTTCCAGAGACAAGTCGATTGAGGCGGCGCAGAAGTCGGATGTGATTATTTACAGCATCGACTATGAAGATCCGGGCGCGTACGGCGGCGGGTTCGGGACCATCCGGCTGGGCGGCGGGCAGGGTGAAGGCGATTTGCGGCGGATGTCGGGCGAAACGGGCGGGCATGTGTATAAGGTGGACCGGAAGAACTCGCTCGACGATATTTTCCGCGAATTGCAGGAGGAGATGCGCAGCCAGTACGCGATCGGATATGCGCCTGCGAACGGGAAGAAGGACGGGTCATATCACAAGATCGACATTAAGGTATCGAATAAGGATTATAAAGTTCAGGCGCGCAAGGGATATTACGCGGTGGACAGCGGGAACTGAGTGGCCGGACCGGATAAGTTTGCCGTGGTCATTCATTCCGAGCCGTCCGGAGGGTATTGGGGCGAAGTGCCGGCGCTGCCGGGTTGCCGGTCGCAGGGAGAGACCGTCGAGAAGTTGATGGCGAACCTGCGCGAAGCGATTGCGTCGACGCTGGAAACGCGCGAGGGATCAGATAACGTCGGCGAAACTCTTCCTCAAGCGGTGAAACCAGGCGTGGCCGACGATCGCAATGACGATGGAAGCGATCCAGAGGGCCGCGAGGGGTCCTGAAGCGGGTGCGTGGTTTTCGAGGAAAATCGCGCGATAGCCGCGGACCAGGATCAGCATCGGATTCAGACTGAGCAGCTTCAATGCTTCGGGCGGCAGGCTGGCTTCGGGGTAGCAGATCGGCGTAAGAAAAAACCAGAGCGTCAGCAGGAACCCCATAATCGTTCCCAGATCGCGGACGAAGATGCCGAGGGCGGCGAGGAACCAGCACAATCCAGCGGTGAGCAAGAGCTGTGGTATGACCAGCGCGGGCAACCAGAGCACCGATGGCGGGATCGAATGCCGGGCGGCGAGAATGCCGGCGAGAAAAATCATGAGCGCGAAGCACTCGGTGACTGCGCCGGAGATTACCAGGTTCGCTGGCAGCGTCTCGATGGGGAATACCAGTTTCTTTACAAAGTTCCGGTATTCGAGGATGACGTAGGGCGCGCGACCGATGGCTTCGGAAAAAGCGAGCCATGGCAGCATTCCAGCGAGGAAATAGAGCACGTAGCCGACGCCGGATGTATCGGCTCCGAAGCGCGTTTTTAGGACAACGCCGAAGACGAAGGCGTAAGTTGCCATGAGCAGCAGGGGGCTCAGGAACGTCCACAATGCGCCGCCGAAGCTGCCGCGATAGCGGGCGAGAATGTCGCGGCGCACCATGGAGCGGATCAGCTTTCGATTGCGCCAGAGGCTGCGCGGCGGATAGAGGAAGGCTTTCGGAATCGCCTGGAGAATGCGGGCTCGGGATTGCGCCGCGGTGGTGGTTACTTGCGGCGGGGCCATTGCGAGCTTTCCGTTGACGACGTGCGCGTCGATCAGGACAAAACGGGCCCGGTCTTTGACGGGAGCGATTTGCACGCGATACGGGCCGTCATCGGAGGGAACAGCGACGCGCATGTCGACTTTGGTGTCGCGCAGATCGGTCCATTCGCCTTCGAAGAGGAAGGCTCCGGTGGAGGGATCGAAGATCTGCCAGCCGAGGATACAGGGGGCATCGAGTTCGCAGCGCAGGCGGATGGCGCCGCCGTCAATCACTGCCGCCACTTGGCTGAATGTCGCCATTTACATTTTTTAAG
>DATGGL010000105.1:0-3296 GCA_035308605.1 Bryobacteraceae bacterium | reverse complement strand
ATTCACCCGACATACCCGCCGTAGCCTTCGATGCCGAGCTGATGGAGCGCGTCATTTCGAATCTGATCATGAACGCGGCACAGGCGTCGCGGCCGGGCGGAATGGTCACGGTCACAACCCGGCTGGACGACGGCACCGCGGAAATTGCCATAATCGATCGCGGCTCGGGTATCGATCCGAAGAATCTTGAGAGCATTTTTAATCCGTTTTTTACGACCAAATCGGACGGCGTCGGTCTCGGCCTGGCAATCTGTTCGAAGATCGTTGATGAGCATGGCGGCCAGATCACCGTTGAAAGTACTCCCGGCGAGGGCAGCGTATTTCGCGTCTTCATTCCGATCGGTTCAAAATAGAGACTTATGCGCCGCCAAGTGATCCTGGTGATCGAAGACGAAGAGAAGCTCCGCCGTGTTATAGGTTTGCACCTTTCGTCCGCGGGTTATGACGTAAAAGCGGCAGGTGCGGCGGAAGAGGGACTGAAACTGGCCGGCGACGTCGATTTGATCCTGACCGATCTGAAGCTGCCTGGGATGGACGGGCTCGCGCTGCTGCAAAAGCTGAACGAACAAAACTCCCACGCGCCGGTGATCGTGATGTCGGCTTTCGGTACCGTCGAGAACGCGGTTGAGGCGATGAAGAAGGGCGCAGTCGATTTTCTGCCGAAGCCGTTTTCGCTCGACCATTTGAGCGTCGTGGTCGAAAAGGCGCTCGAAGTCCGCAAGTTGCGCGACGAGAACCGGGAGCTGCGCGAGGCGCTCGGACAAAAATATCAGTTTGAGAACATCATCGGGCGAAGTCCGGCGATGCAGGATATTTTTGCCACTATCACACGCGTCGCCGGCACGCGGGCGACGGTTCTGCTTGCGGGCGAGAGCGGCGTTGGCAAAGATATGATCGCGCGCGCGATTCACCAGCATTCGCCGCGCCGCGACCGGCCCTTCGTCAAAATCAACTGCACGGCGATCCCCGAGAACCTGATGGAGAGTGAGCTGTTCGGCTACGAAAAAGGCGCGTTCACGGGCGCCAATATTTCGAAGCCCGGCAAATTTGAGACTGCCGACACGGGCACCGTGTTTCTGGATGAAATCGGCGACGTTCCCGCAGTGATCCAGGTGAAGCTGCTGCGCGTTTTGCAGGATCGCGAGTTTGAGCGCCTGGGCAGCAATAAAACCATGCACACCGATGTGCGCGTGGTCGCGGCGACCAATGTCGACCTTAGAGCCGCGCTGGAACAGGGGACCTTTCGCGAGGACTTGTATTACCGGCTGAACGTTGTGCCCTTGGATATTCCTCCGTTGCGGGAACGGAAGGAAGATATTCCGTATCTGGTCGAGCATTTTGCGAAGAAATTCAATGGCGAGATCAGCGAGAGCGCGCTGGAGCGGCTGATGAGTTATCACTGGCCCGGAAATGTTCGTGAGCTTGAAAACGTGGTCGAGCGCAGCATTCTCTTGGCGCAGGGTCCGCGTGTCGAAGCGGACGATGTCCGGATCGATACTGCCGCCGCTCGTACGCGTCCGATGGCCGCGGCGGATCATTTTTTGCCGGAGGGGCTGACACTCGACCAGTACGAGCAGTCGATCATTCGTGAGGCGCTGAAGCGGGCGAATGGGAATAAAAGCCAGGCGGCTCGGCTGCTGGGGTTGACGCGGAATGCGTTGCGGTACCGGCTGGCGCAGATGGGGATTGAGTAAGACACGAAAACCCGCTTGCTGGCGCGCGCGGTTCGGTGCCGGGTACTCTTCCTAGCGGACTTTTTCGTCGCGCTCGACTTTGCCGTCGCGGATGTGAATCACGCGATTTGCGTGCATGGCGATGTCGTGTTCGTGGGTCACCAGAACGATCGTGTTGCCTTGCTGGTACAGTCGCTCGAACAGCGCCATGATCTCGTTGCCCGTAGCCGTGTCGAGGGCGCCGGTTGGTTCGTCGGCGAGGAGAATCGACGGGTCGTTCACCAGCGCGCGGGCGATGGCGACGCGTTGGCGCTGGCCGCCGGAAAGCTCGCTCGGTTTGTGCAGCATGCGCTGTTCAAGGTCGACGGCGCGCAATGCCGTCTTGGCGCGCTCCTCCCGATCCTTACGGGAAAGACCGGCATAGATCAGCGGCAACTCGACATTATGCAAGGCGGTCGCGCGAGCCAATAGATTGAACGTCTGGAAAACGAACCCGATTTCTTTGTTCCGGATGCGGGCGAGCTCATCGTCATCCATATCGCTGACCAGCTTACCGGCCAAATAGTAGAGCCCGGATGAGGGCGTGTCCAGGCAGCCGATCAGATTCATCAGCGTCGATTTGCCGGAGCCCGAAGGGCCCATGATGGCGACGTATTCGCCCTTCTTGATCTCGATGTCGATGCCCGAAACGGCGTGGATCTCCTGGTCACCCATCACGTAGGTCTTGAAGAGATCCCAGGTGCGGATGATGACCCCATCGCGGATGAGTTGCTCGCCCCGCTCGACTTTATCGAGGACCGCCGCTTGTGCCATTCTTTTTTAAGCTTCGCGTATCTCTTTCTAGCTTCGCGTATCCTAGCTTCTTGTATCTATGACCGCCGGTGGGCGATTGTCCACCTTGATGCGGGCCGCGTTGCGAATCGTGCGGATCACTTTGTAGCTGCCCGTGATGATCTGGTCGCCTTCCTGAAGGCCGCTCAGCACCTCGATATCGGTGGCGCCGGTGATCCCGGTGTCGACTTTGCGATACTGCGCGCGGCCGTTGGCGATCACGAAAACGCCCTGAATTTCTTCGTTCCTGGATTTATCGTTCGGCGCGACGGTCGCTGCCATAACGCCGTCCTTAGGCGGGTCGAGATCGCTTTTCTTGCGCACGGTGAGCGCTTGGATCGGAATATTCACCACATTGCGCCGCGTGGCGGTCAGGATTTTCGCCGAGCAGGACAGGCCCGGGCGGATCTCCTCGGGCGGAGAATCCAGCGCGACGACGACTTTAAAATCCTTCGCCTCCTGGCTGGAAGTCGCGCTTTGCGATGCAGCCAGCCCAGAGGATCGCAGAATGGCCGTATTGCCGATGTCGATCACATGGCCGGTGAACGTCCGGTTCGGCATCGCATCGATGGTGATATTCGCGGTTTGATTAATGTGGACGTTGACGATGTCGGTCTCATCCACTTTCACTTCCGCGGTAATCAGCGACATGTCCGCGATGGTCATCAGCGTGGACGCCGCGGAGTTCTGAACTCCGGGCACCACGGTCTCGCCGACGCGGATGGGCAGATCGGTTACGACTCCGTCCAGCGGCGCGAGCGCGTCGAATTTCGCCAGAACGTCCTCAATGCG
>DATGGL010000104.1:0-17702 GCA_035308605.1 Bryobacteraceae bacterium | reverse complement strand
TACACCAGGTTCGGCCGCACGGCGTAATGATTCTGACTGGTCACCGCCCAGCTCGCCGAAGGCGATAGCTGCGCGAACCCGTTCCCCAACAGCAGCGCGAAAATTAACGTGATTTTGATCATGCGGTGCAGAATATCAGATCCCGCGCCGATATTTTAGGACAATAGGACCAGATGAAAGCGATAGTAAAAAGCAAGCGCGAGCCGGGGCTGTGGCTCGAAGATATCGACACCCCGCGCCCGGGCATTAATGATGTTCTGATCCGCGTAAGACGCGCCGGCATCTGCGGCACCGACGTGCACATTTACAAATGGGACAGTTGGGCGCAGAAGACGATCCCCGTCCCCATGGCCATCGGCCATGAATTCGTCGGCGAGATCGTAGAGGTCGGCTCCAACGTCACCGATTTCCATCCCGGCGACATCGTCAGCGGCGAAGGGCACGTCGTCTGTGGCCGCTGCCGCAACTGTTTCGCCGGCCGCCGCCATCTGTGCGCCCACACTCTCGGTGTCGGTGTGAACCGTCCCGGCGCCTTCGCCGAATACATCGTCCTGCCGATGACCAACATCTGGCGGCATGCCCCGTCCATCGATCTCGACATCGCCGCGATTTTCGATCCGCTCGGCAACGCGGTTCATACTGCGCTATCTTTCCCCCTGCTTGGCGAAGACGTGCTGATCACCGGCGCCGGCCCCATTGGCTTGATGGCCACCGCCGTTGTAAAACACGCAGCCGCCCGTTTTGTCGTCGTCACCGACATGAATCCGTTCCGCCTCGATCTCGCCAAGAAGCTCGGCGCGACCGTCGCCCTCGACGTCTCCCAGGGGACTCTCCCGGACGTCCAGAAACAGCTCGGCATGACGGAGGGCTTCGACGTCGGATTGGAGATGTCCGGCAACGGCAACGCGTTCCGCGACATGCTCGCCAATATGAGCCATGGCGCGAAAATCGCGATGCTGGGCATCCCCGATAAGGAAATGGCGATCGACTGGAACACGGTTGTCTTTAACATGCTCACCATCAAAGGCATCTACGGCCGCGAGATGTATGAGACCTGGTATCAGATGACCGTGATGCTGCAATCCGGCCTCGATATTCATCCGGTAATCACTCATCGCTTCCACTACACCGAATTCGAGAAAGGCTTCGCGGCGATGATGAGCGGTCAGGCCGCGAAAGTCATCCTCAACTTCGAGTCATGAGTGCCGCCGCGCTGCCCGACGCCATTTCGCGCTCGCTTCAGGCGTTTGTCGACGCGGCCGTCGTGGCGTTCGGCCCGGACCTGAAATCCGTGGTCCTCTACGGCAGCGGAGCCGACGGCAGCCTCAGGCCAACTTCCGACGTCAACTTGCTGCTGGTCCTCTCCGCCTTCGACGCCGCGAAAGCCAGCGCCCTGCGCCCGCCCTATTCGATCGCGGAAGCCGCCATCCAGCTCACCGCGATGTTCCTGCTCGAATCCGAAGTCCTCGCCGCCCTCGAAGCCTTCGCCCAGAAATTCTCCGATGTCCATCGCCGCCATCGCGTGCTGTATGGCTCCGATCCCTTCGCCAGCGTCTCCATTCCACGTCCTGCCGTCATCTTTCGCCTGAAGCAGGTATTGCTGAATCTGACGCTGCGTCTGCGCGAAGGCTACGTCGCCCGCGGATCAACGCCGGAGCGCCTGTCGACCCTGATCGCCGAATCCGCCGGGCCGCTACGGTCGTGCGCCGCAACCCTTCGAGAACTGACCGGCGACGCCACAGTGCCGCCCAAGGAAGCCCTCCGGCTCTTCGTCGAAAACTTAAATGAACCGGGCTGGGACGAGATTCTCGCCCACATCACCGAAACCCGAGGCCGGGCGTTTCTCGATCCTCGGGCAGCCGGGGAAACGTTGTTCCGTCTCATCGATCTCGCCACCCGCCTTCGCGCACGCGTCGAAAACCTCGTGTGATGTCTCCGTTCGATCTCACCGGACCCCAGTTCCTCCTGTTCTACCTGGTTCTCGGTGTAGCCGTGCTATTCGCCTTGAAGCTTTGGCGCGATTCCGCCGAAACCGGCGACGCCATTCGAACCAATCTCTCCGACCCCTACTCCATCGCTTTCCTCCGCGGCGGCCGCAACGAAATGATCCGCATCGCCACGGTTTCATTGATCGACCGCGGCCTGCTCCAGGTCTCGGGAACAAAATTGTCGACAGCCGACCATGCCGCCCATGGCGTTAGCTCGCCGCTCGAACGCGAAATCCTCGCCTACTACGCTGCGCCGAAAGAAGCCGTATCCATCTTCTCCGGCCACGCCTGCTCCAGCGTCGCCGATCAATACGAGAACGCTTTCGCGCAATTGGGCGCGCTTCCCGATGGCCCGGTGAAGACCGCCCGCATGGGCCGGTTCGCCGTTGCGGTCATCCTTCTGTGGACCGTCGCCGCCATCAAGATCGCCATCGCCCTCGCCCGCGGCCGGACGAACGTTCAGTTCCTCATCATTCTCGCCATCATCTTCGCCCTCGCCGCTTACAAGATCTCGAATCCCCGCATGACCAGCAAAGGCCAGGTGCTGGTTCGCGACTTGCGGTCTTTGTTCGATTCCCTCAAAGACCGCGTATCCGTGCTGCGTCCCGGCGCGAATCCTACGGAACTGGCGCTTCTCGGAGCCGTCTTCGGCATCGCCGCGATTCCGTCAGGCCTGTTCCCGTACACAAAAACGCTCTATCCCCGAGCCGCCAGTTCCGCCAGCGGCGATGGCTGCGGTTCGTCCTGTGGATCTTCGTGCGGCTCATCCTGCGGCGGAGGCGGATGTGGAGGAGGCTGCGGCGGATGCGGAAGTTAGACAAGGAAAAGTTAGAGAAGGAAAAGTTAGAGAAGGAAAAGCCGAACGGACAGAAGCAAAACGACCGCGTCGGCCTCGGCTGGCGTCCCGAGCTGACCGCCGGCATTCTCTCGCACCTCGACGCGATCGACGTCGTCGAAGTCATCGCCGAAGACTATTTCGACTCGCCCGCCCGCGCCCGCTCTCTCAAAACTCTCGCCGCGCACGCTCCCATCGTTCTTCACGGAATTTCGCTCGGCATGGCGTCTACAAGCCCCGTCGATCGCAAGCGCCTCGACAAAATGGCCCGCCTGGTCGATCAGGTGCAGCCCGAATCCTGGTCCGAACATCTGGCGTTCGTCCGCGCCGGCGATATCGAAATCGGCCACCTGAGCGCCCCGCCGCGCACCGCATCCACCGTCGACGCGACGGCCGCGAACCTCGACCAGGCCCGGCGCATCGTCGGCTCATCTCCCGCAGTCGAAAACATCGCGACCCTGATCGACCCTCCCGCCAGCGATCGCGACGAACCCACTTGGCTCCGCCAAACGCTAGCCGCGTCGAACTCGGCCCTGCTCCTGGATCTCCACAATCTCTACGCCAACTCGATCAACTTCGGCATCGATCCGCATCACTTCCTGCGGCAACTTCCGCTGGACCGCGTCCACACCGTCCACATCTCCGGCGGCAAATGGATTCAGAACCAATCGAAAGACCACCGCCGCATCCTTGACGACCATCTCCACGACCCTCCCGATCCCGTCTATGATCTTCTTTCCGCGCTTGCGGCAAGGTGTCCGAATGCTCTAACGGTAATCCTGGAACGTGACGGCGCGTACCCACCGATCCAGCACCTGCTCGCCCAACTCGCCCGCGCCCGCCGCGCAATCGAACTCGGCCGAATCGAGCAAGCCGCATGAACACACCGGACCTGGAAAAATTCCTCGCGAGACTTTACATCGACCCAGAAACCCGCCGCCGCTTCCTCGATTCTCCCTACGAAGAAGCCGCCCGCTTCGGATTAACCGACGCACAATGCCGCGCCCTGGAACAAGTGGATCGCGTAGGCCTGGAAATGGCCGCCCACAGCCTGTCCATCAAGCGATCCCGAAAACGTTAGCAGCCGATTCGTGTGCATTCGTGGCTCATTACCTTTTCCACGCGGCCACATGAACCCGCCCCGGCGCCTGCGCGTGCGCCAGATCCAGATCGTCCTTCGCAACCGGAATCACGACCGCTATGGTATTCGCCGGCGACGGATATGCCTGGCTGATCGAAATCCGGATCGCCCCCGACGTTTCCCTTGTCACCTTCCGTTCCGAATCCGCATACGACCGCAATAACGCCGCCTGCTTCGGATCGTCGCACGTAATCAGCGCCTCCCGAATCACGCGCTCCGCCGACGCGTAGGTCAGCACCGCGACCACATTCGCCGCTTTCAGCCGCGCATCGCGGGTGTCGTCAGGCGGGACTTCCAGCCCCACATACCGCAGCGTCTGAACCTCGCGCGAAATCGAAAACTGCAACAGCGGAGTATACGTATCGAACAGCCGCTGCCCGTTCCCGAGCTTATAAACCGACCACCATTCGACCTCTTCCAGCCCGCGCGAAATCTCAAGGATCTCGTTATTCAACGTCCTCGCGTCGACGCCATCCACGTTCAGCGAATAAATCGGCTTCTGCTTCAAGTCGACGCCCAGAGGCCACGCGTCAACCGTAGTCGAAGCCTCCATCCCGATTTCATCGACCACTTGCCTGGTTCGCGTGGTCTTGCGCAGCACCAGGCGCTGGTCCTGCGGACGCCCGGGAATCCCCTGCCCCACGATTTCGTAGCTTACGTTCGTGATCTCGATGGTCGGCAGCTTGTCTTCGATCGAATAACTGATCGTCGAAGGCGACTGCGCCTGAACCGGCGTCTGCTGCGCATTCCCTGCCGCAGCCATCAGGAGCATGATCCAGAAACCACGAAGATTCATGCTCACTATTATGTCTAGCCGGTCACGTTTAACGTGACCGGGCTGTTTTGTGCCTAACCGGTCACGTTCAACGTGACCGGGCTGCTCGCCACGCCGCCCACCGTGATCACCACCTGCTGCGCCCCTAACCCAACCGCCGTTGGCACGAAGATGTTGATCTGCGTCACGCCCACCAGTTCCCACGGCACGCCCTGAAACTGCACGGTCGCCGGAACGCCGCCGACGGTTACGGCAATAGGCGCAGTGGGATCGGGCAATGCGCTGAGCGCGGTCGAAGCCGCCGGGGCAGCGCCCGTTGCAACCGCCGGCGATACGGCTCCCGTGCCCGTGACGTAGAGCGACACAAGCTGCCCCCGCGTCGCGCTGTTGACGGGAACCAGAAGGCGATTCTGGTCCATGAAAATTCCCGGCGCCGTCGCGGTGATCGCCACCGACTGCGTAGTTACCGCGCCGTTATTGTTGATTGTGACCGTCGCGTTGCCCACCGCCGTCTCATATGGAATCTGGATGTTCACCAGGCCCGACGAAACGTAGTACAACGGCGCAGCCACTCCGTTGACCAGGACTGCGACGCCTGCCATCGAGATCGGAAGCGGCACGCTGCTCGCGCCCTGGCTCCCGGTCGAAAAATTGGAGCCGAACAGCGCCGCAATCCCGCCCGGCGAGAACGCCTGCTGATACGATGCCGCGTTCGCCAGCGCCGCGATCGCCGGCGTTTGGGTCGATCCCGTTCCCGATGAGCTGACGCTGACCGTCACCGACGCGCTGGGATTATTCGACGTTCCCGTGTACTGCGCCGTGATGGTTCCAGTTCCGAGCGGCAACTGCGATCCGGTCACCGCCAGCGTCGCCGTAGCCGTTCCCGCCGATCCAACCAATGTCGCGGACCCGATCGGCGAACCATTCGCCTCAAACGTAACCGAGCCCGTCGGAGTCAGCCCGCCCGTCCCCGTCACCGTGGCAATCAGGTACGTCACTTCCGTGGCCGTGATGTTGTGCAGATTGGTCAGCAGCGTAAGGCTGGAGGTGGGCGCGGTGGTGCCCGAACTTCCGCCGCCGTTCCATCCCGTGATCAGCTTGTACGCGTCCACGGAACCCAGCCCGGTCGCCTGATCGTAGCCCGCGCCCGCGTTGAACCCGACCGCGGTCGCCACACAGGTGCGCAATCGCGAAGTACACGCAACCGTCACGACGTTATTGCCCGAG
This sequence comes from Bryobacteraceae bacterium, assembly GCA_035308605.1. Lineage (GTDB taxonomy): Bacteria > Acidobacteriota > Terriglobia > Bryobacterales > Bryobacteraceae > Palsa-187. The sequence goes on along the minus strand of DATGGL010000104.1, from coordinate 11,736 downwards.
GTGATGTCGTGAAATGCGCTGGGATTGGTCTGGGCCAGCGAATACAGGTTGGGGTTGACGTTCCCGACGCCCGGCGAAGCCTGTGCGCCGCTCGAAACCAGGTAGTGGTTCAGCAGCGCCGTCATTCCCGCGAACGAAGGCGACGCAACGGAAGTTCCTCCGTAGACCTGAAGACTTCCTCCCGTATAAACCAGAAACCCATCGTGGTCGGCCGAGGAACTCAGCGACACGTCCGGAACATGGCGCGCGTTGTCGTTCGGCACGCCCGGTCCGGTTTGCCAGGAGGGTTTGGTGAACAGGACGCTCGCTCCGCCGCCGCCCGCCGACGGCTCTCCGTCGATGGCGCTGTCGTTCCAGGTTGTCTCGGGGATGTACGACAACGCCGAAGCTCCGCTGGCGTCGTTGGTCGCGCTCCAGAACGTCCCTGTGCCCTCCGCGAATTCAGTGCCGCCCATCGAGGTCACCTGCGGAATGCTGCCCGGAAGATCCACCGCGAGCCCAGGATTCTGCGAATCGTCGCAATCCGCCGCGCCCGCGTCGCCCGAGGCCGCGATCCATGTGATCCCCTGCGCGTTGCCTTGCTTGGCCCACGACTGGAAGGCCGCCGCATCCGAACTCGGCGTCTCGAGCTCGCACGAGCCGTAGCTCACGCTCACCACCGGAGCCAGATTCTGATCGATCGCGTACTGCACTGCGTCCATCACATTGAACGAGTACACGAAGGTGATCTGCGCGTTTCTCGCCACCGCGCCCGACCATTCCAAATCCAGATCCGCCTCCGGCACATCGTCACTGCTGACTCCCGGATTCCTCGAATTTGGCACCAGCAATGTCTGCGGATCGTTCGCGGAGAGCCCGAACCGGGTCCGGAACTGTTCGATATCCGAAAGATTCACTTGCGTCTGCCCGGCGACCACCAGTTTCTGACCCGTCCCATCGATGCCCGCCGTATAAAGCGGGCTGATGTCGTAAATCGTCGCCAGATCGTTCGGCGAAACATTGTGATTGCCCCGCGCCCCCGTATATTCAGGACGCAGCGTCGCGCGCTTGGAAGGTTTCAGCCGGAAATCGTGCAGCCCGTGGATCGACCTTACTACTCCATTGAACGCCGCCGGAATCGAGGGGTCAGTGGCATTGGCGAAATGCATTTCGCCGTTGACCATGTATTGATGGATCTCGGTCTGAAAAGCAGCTTCCACTTGAGCCGCCGAGCCGCTGAATGCGATCCAGCTCCGCCCCCGCGCGACGCCGGCGATCTTGAATCCCTGACCCTGGAGCCAGCTCTGAATCGTATTCAAATCGTCCGCGCTTACTCCAAAGCGATCCGCGTACTCTTCCGGGCTAAGCCACCGGTGATAATTCGGCGATCCGGCCGTCTGCTGCTCGGCAAGCAGTTGATCGAGTTCCGCCTTCTGGCTGTCGGTTTGCGCCAGCGTGAGGCTCACGTAGGGCAAATTCAGCGATGGCGCCACGCGTCCCTGATCGAATCCCGCTCGCGCCCGCGGATGAGTATTCCCAGCCAGCGTCACGCGCCGATAATTATCGATCTGTTTCGGGACCCGGCTCGGCTGCGCCATCACGCTGCCCGCAATGGCGCCGGCTGCCAAGACCAAGGGAAGACACTTCATGCCCATTAAAACCTGCTCCTCCAGAGAAACAGACGCGGGATAGCCAGAGGGCTACAAAACAACTGACGGCTGATCGGCATAGAGCGTTGCAGACTAAGGTCTGATTTTACGTTTCTTAATCAATTTCAAGTACCAGTTTCCTACGGATGTTGCGCCTTGCAGAATCAGCCATTTGGATGCGGCAACGTTCACCTCACCCGGAACCGCGCACGCCAGTAAGCGGGTCCCCATGTTCCACCAACCCCCGTTAAGAACGTAAAGCTCTCACCAACACCGTAAAGCCTGAGCCTCGCCCCGAAACACGCATCCCTCCCACCCCGTCTCGAACCAGTGATTACGGGGACGGCCGAACGCACATTTCGCAACCGGACTGTGGCCGGCGGCCCTTCCATAACGAGAAATAAAACAAATAGGAGATGTACTTTATGTTCGTCAAACGATCCGTTCTGGCGCTAATTGCGGTGGCCGTGTCAGCCTCCGCGCAAACCTCAACAACCACGCATACGCAGAATTTTCAATTTCCTCCCGTCGGCATCGCAAGCACGGAGACCATCCAGATCAACGTGGTAAATCACGCCACCGCATCTTCCAGCGGAACCGCCGCTTCGTGCGCCGGAACCATCACCTTCACCAACGCGAGCGGCGCCGTCATCGGAACCGCCACCAGCTTCACGGTCGCCAGCGGCCAGGTCCTCTCCGCGAGCCTTCCTTTCTCGAAAGCCGGCGCATCCGGCGCCCGCGCCGAAATCGTCGGATCCGTGCAATTGACGCTTTCCTCCTCCACGCCCTGCGCGCTGGCGAATTCACTCGAAACTTTTGACACCAGCAGCGGCGTCACTCACGTTTTCCTTGGCGCTAGCTCTTCGGACCATGGCGGCGGTCCGTTCGGCCATCAATAATTCCTCTGCGAGTTTTCCGGGTTCCTGTACGTGGGTTTGTGTACGTGGGTTTTGTGTACGTAAGGAACCCGGCCGCCGCGTCAACATAAATACAATGCAGAATCCGCGATATCCGGATCTCGCCCTGGAACCGCGCAACCGCGACGGGCTACTGAAAACCGCCTTGGCGCACTACCCGATGGTCTCCGCCACCGCCGTCATGATCCACCAGTTAGCGCTCGATCTGTATGAATGCGTTGGCGCCGTTTGGGCCGTGGTTGCGGCCCGCACCGTCCACAACCTCGTCCCCCTATGCCGTTTTGGCGATCTCGCCGATCTCGACGCCAGTCTGCATTGCACGGCATCCATCCTTTCCTGCGATCGCGATCCGATGATCGAGTTGCATCCCGCCGGTTCGCACTCGGTCGGAAGCGGCCCTTGGACACCCCAAATCGTTTGTCCGACTTTTATCCGTAACGAAATGGCCGGCGCACTAATCTTTGGTCCAAAGGCGAAAGCCCAGGCGTACACGATCGAGGAGAAGGAACTTGTCCTCGAGTTCGCGTGCCACATTTCGAAATTGCTGCATAAGGACTTGAGAGCCGGAAATCCCGGTCTCGTTTAGAGCAAGCGGCGTTAGAGCGCCGCGTTCAAGCGCCGCGTTAAAAGCAATGACCGAATGAAGTTAGTGGATTTCAAAGGTGTGTCGAGACCGGGCTTGCTCTCCTGGCTGGCCGTGAGCCTATTGGGCGTAGCCTGTTGCGCCCTCGCCATCCTGCAATATCGCTGGATCACCGATTTCAGCGGGGCACAGCGTGTCCGACTGCGCGAAGAATTACAAGGCCGTCTCAATCTCTTCGCGCGCAGCTTCGACGACGAGATCGCCAGCGCCAGCGCCGCTCTGGTGCCGCCCTCGAACCTGATCGATCAGATGGGAGCGCAGCGAGCCTACGCCAGTCACTTTGCCAGTCATCTTGAAGGCTGGAAACAATCCCATCAACCCGTCTTCCAGCGCATCTCGCTCGCGATTCCCGAACACGGCGAAATCGCCTTGTGGGATCTCGATTTCGAGACCTCCGAATTCCAGCGCGCGGAATGGCCCTCCGATTGGGCCTCCGAGCGCACGCGTCTGCTCGCAAGAATCAATGGCAGCCGGGTCGATCCATCCAACCGCCAATCGGCGGGCTTGATCGAGCTGCCGCACTTCAGCCCGGATCGTGATCAACCGCGCCGCGCGGATCATCGCGAGGATCATTGGCTCCTGGCGGAGCTGAACCAGGAGTACCTCAGGACCACGCTCTTTCCCGATCTCCTCAAGAGATATGTAGGCGACGGCGGCAAACTCAATTACGACGCTGAGATCGTGTCGACCGCGGATCCGGCTGGCGTCATTTATCAATCCACGGCCGATCACGTGAGAATCGCAAACGATGCCGACGCCTCGGTTGGGCTCTTGGATACCGCGGGACGCGTCGCCGCTTTTCGAGAGGATAGTTTTCGCGGTCCACTACGCCGCGGCGGCCCTCCCGGTTTCCCCGGCCGTCGACCGTTCGGCCCTCCCGGTCCTCCTCACGGCGGACCCGCTCAGGAGGGCAGGCCCGGCCCCGGACCGTTGGAGCCTGTGCAAATGCCCGCTCCAGGCCTGTGGCGCTTGTCCGTTCGTCATCACGCCGGATCGCTCGAGACCCTGGTCGATCAGGCGCGCAGGCGCAACATCGTGGTCTCCGGCGGGCTCCTGCTGCTGATTCTGGCGACAATGGCCGCGCTTGTCCGCGTTTCGCGCCAATCCCAGCGCCTGGCCCAAGCTCAGATGAACTTCGTCGCCGGCGTTTCCCACGAACTTCGCACGCCGCTTACGGTGATTCGTACCGCCGCCTTCAACCTTCGCGGAAAACTCGCCGCCCGGCCCGAACAGGTCGAAGAGTACGGCAAACTGATCCAGCGCGAGAGCGAAAAACTCACCGGCCTGGTGGAGCAGGTGCTCCGTTTCGCCAGCGGCGAGGCCGGACACATCATTCGGGAACGCGAGCCGATGACGATCGAGAGCCTGATCGACCTCAGTATCGAGTCCGGCCGCGAATCCCTGGAAACCCGCGGCGTAGAAGTCGAAATGCACATTCAGCCGGGCCTTCCCCTGGTGCTCGCCGATCGCCAGGCAATGCAGCACGCGCTGCGCAACATGATCGAAAACGCCGTCAAATACGGCGCCGAACGCGACCCCTGGGTCGGCGTGTACGCGGAGCGGATCGTCGTGCCCGATAAATCGTTGGTCAAACCGTTCGTCGAAATTCGCGTCGCCGATCACGGCCCCGGCATTCCCGAAGACGAGCTCGACCACATCTTCGATCCGTTCTTCCGCGGCCGCCGCGCCGTCACCGATCAACTTCACGGCACCGGCCTCGGCTTGAGTCTGGTTAAGAAAATTATTGAGGCCCACGGTGGGAGCATCTCGGTTCACAGCGAACCGGATCGGCGCACCGAGTTTATCGTGCGCATTCCCACTGCCCCTCCGGAGTTACAACATGAATTCGCGCATTCTCTTAGTTGAAGACGAGCCCGGACTGGTGGTAACCATCTCCGATCTTCTTTCCTCGGAAAGCTATCAGGTCGAGGTCGCGTCGGACGGCGAAGCCGGCCTGTCCAAAGCCGCCAGCGGAGAGTTTGACTTGATCCTGCTGGACGTCATGCTCCCCAAAAAAGGCGGCTTCGACGTGTGCCGGGAACTGCGTCAAAGAGGCGTCGACACAGCCGTCTTGATGCTGACGGCCAAGACCCAGGTGGTTGATCGCGTGGTCGGCTTGAAGCTCGGCGCCGACGACTATCTGACCAAGCCATTCAATCCCGCCGAGCTTCTGGCTCGCGTCGAGGCGCTCCTGCGCCGCGTTCAAAAAGAGAACCGGATTCCCGTCCGCAGTTTCCAGTTCAACGACGTCGACGTCGATTTCGAACGCGCCGAAGTCCGCAAATCCGGCGCGCCCGTGAACCTCGCCGCCAAGGAAATGCAGCTTCTGCGCTACCTGGTCGACCACCGCGAACGCGTCGTGACGCGCGAAGAGGTCCTGCGCAAGATCTGGGAATACAGCAGCGAAGTTACCTCGCGCACCATCGACGTCCACATCGCCTGGCTCCGCGCGAAGCTCGAGAGCGATCCGCAAAACCCCCGCCACATCCAGACCATCCGCGGCAAAGGCTATCGCTTCAGTTCGTAAAGCGTGCAAAGCCTTCGTTAAGAATGTAAAGGTCGCAGCCCCGCCCCCAACCCTGGCGTTCCTACCCCCGTCTTAACCGGTGTGAACGCAACCACTCGACCCTCTCTGTGGACCCTGCTGACGCTGGCGATTGCCCTGGTCCTGGCGGCGAACTCATTCTTGAGCTACCGCGCGCTGACGCGCCAGATCGCCGTCAGCCCGTCGCGTACCCCCAATTCACGCCTCGCCGCGACCGGGTTCTCCGCCGTCAGTTATTCGACCGCCGTCTGGACCGGCGATCGCGAAGGACGGAGCCGGCCGCCCATCTTATTGCCGATCTTATTGCCTAAGGACGAGCTGCATTCTGTGCGGCGTGGACTCCTCGTTAATACCACTCTCGCCCTCGTCCTGGTTTTCGCCGTCGCCGCCGCCGGCCCCCGCCAACGATCTTGACCTTTCGTGCAGAAATATTTTCAACAGGAGACCGAATGTTTTCCAAAACAGTAATGACCATTCTGATGAGCGCCGTCTCGCTATGTGCCCAGGGACCACCGCCTGGCCCCGGCGGACCCGGAGGCCCGGGCGGGCGCGGATTCGGCGGCCCTGGATTTGGGGGAGGTTTCGGCGGTCCGCCACAGGCCACCATCACCGGCGCGCCCTATTCCGCCATCCAAACTTTCCAATCCCAACAGACCCTTGCCAATGGCAATGAAATCCAGCGCAGCGATCAGGGCAAGGTCTACCGCGATAGCCAGGGCCGCGTCCGGACCGAAACCACGCGCGATTCGCATACCATGATCACCATCTTCGATCCCGTCGCCGGATACATAACTCGGCTCGATCCCCAAAATTCCACGGCCGTAAAATCCGCATTGCCAACCGGCGCGCCTCCAACCCCGCCCACGCCGCCAGCCGGTTCGACGGCTCCGCAGACCCAGACCGAGGATCTCGGCTCGAAAACCATCAACGGCCTGACCGCCACCGGCAAACGAACCCTGTTCACAATCGCCGCCGGAACCTTCGGCAACGCCCAGGCGATTCAATCGACGCGCGAAGTCTGGACCTCCACGGATCTTCAAGTGCCGGTTCTGAGCACTACCTCCGACCCACGCTTCGGAACCTCGACATCCCAACTCAGCAGCGTCGCCCGCGCCGAACCCGACGCGTCGCTTTTCCAGGTCCCCGCCACTTATACCGTCAGCACCCGCGCCCGCCGAGGACCGCCTCCCGATCAGGAATGATCGGATCAACGGCCTCAATAAATTACTTAACCGAGTGCCGGTAGTCCGCCAGCCCCGCGCCTGATCCGATCAATAGCGGCTCCGCTTCGCGAAGCACCGTCGAGTCAAAGAATGCGACGCCATATTGATCGATCAGCGCGGCGTTGGGGACGGTGCTCAGGCAATTCCCCACATTGCCGGCCTTCGAGCAAGCCAGATTGGTCCAGGCGAAGTGTCCGGCTTTGCGTAACTCCGCGAAAAACTTGGGCGACGGCGTCTGGTCGTAGACCCCCGCCAATTTCGGCGTAATGCCAAAATCGAGCGTGCCGCCCTGGTACATCACCGGCACACCAATCTTTCCGACGGTATTCTGGGCTTCGAACGGTTCGACGTAGGGCGATAGCAGCAAGGCGCTCTTGATCCGCGGATCTTTCCAGCTCGGCCAGCCTCCGATCATCCCCAGAATCGTGTATCCGCCCAGCGAATGGCCCATCCCGGCGATCTCCCCCGGATTCACGATCTTCCCGAACACCGGACTCGCCAGCATCCCGGTGATGACGTTGCCGATGTCCTGCCTCCGGTCCACATATGTCTGATCCGTCCAGGCATTTGGTTTACGAAACGATACCTGCGGCCGGGGCGGTATCCGAAATCCGGGCCCATCCGAGGTGCATGCCGCATCCGCATGATCCGGCGCCGCCACGACAAATCCCTGCCTCGCAAGCTGCTCGGTTATAAAAACCGACTGCGTCCCGCAGCCCATAAACCCATGCGAGAACACGACCATGGGAAATACCCCACAGTGCGCCGGCGCCGCGTTCAGCGCGATCGACCCTTTCGTCTTGATTGAATACTTATACGGCGCCTCATCCTTTTCTGTGGGATACCAGACTGCCGTCGTCACCGACCCGAATCGGGCCACCTGAAATCCCACATTCAGCGTAGTTGGGCATGCCGCACCCAAATCCAGCCCTCCTAAACCGACCACTGCCAATAAGATCCCGATCCGATTCATCTTCATCCTCCGACTCCCATCTGCTTAAACCCGCCATCATCTTTTTAACCCGTCATCCTCGCAAACGTTCGCAAATCCACGAAAGTTCCTTGAAGCCTTCCCTAGCCGGATTAACTCTAATTAACTGCATAGGGTCAATCACTTACAAAAACGAGCCACGAAAATATCGCTCTAACTTGACAATGACACACTAAGATTGCATACTAGCATTAGGCTAAATGAGAGCCAAGAGTTCCTAACGAGAGGAAGTCACACATTTATGAGCAAGATCATTGGAATCGACCTGGGCACCACCAACTCCGTCGTTGCGGTCATGGAAGGCGGCCAGCCCGTCGTGATTCCGAACCAGGAAGGCGGCCGGACCACTCCGTCGGTCGTAGGATTCACCAAGAGCGGCGAGCGTCTGGTCGGCCAGGTCGCCAAGCGACAGGCCGTCACCAACCCGGAAAACACCATTTATTCCATTAAGCGCTTCATGGGGCGCCGGTACGATGAAGTCTCCGAAGAGACCAAGCTGGTTCCCTACAAAGTAGTTCCGGGCGACACCAATGACGCCCGCGTCGAGATCAACGGCAAGAAATATTCGCCGCCTGAAATCTCGGCCATGATCCTGGGCAAGCTGAAGGAAGCCGCCGAAGCGTATCTGGGCGAGAAGGTGACGAAAGCCGTCATCACCGTCCCGGCATACTTCAACGACGCCCAGCGCCAGGCCACCAAGGACGCCGGAAAGATCGCCGGCCTTGAAGTGATGCGCATCATCAATGAACCGACGGCCGCAGCGCTCGCCTACGGCCTGGATCGCAAGAAGGACGAAACCATCGCCGTCTACGATTTCGGCGGCGGCACCTTCGACATTTCGATCCTCGAAGTGGGCGACGGCGTGGTCGAGGTTAAATCCACCAACGGCGACACCCACCTGGGGGGTGACAACATCGACCAGCGCATTATCGACTGGCTGGTGACCGAGTTCAAGCGTGACCAGGGCATCGACGTGTCGAAAGACCAGATGGCCCTCCAGCGTCTCAAGGAAGCCGCCGAAAAAGCCAAAATCGAGCTGTCGACGCTGCTCGAAACCGAGCTCAATCTGCCGTTCCTGACTGCCGACGCCAGCGGTCCCAAACACCTGGCGATCAAGCTGACCCGCGCCCGGTTCGAACAGATGGTCGCCGATATTCTCGACCGTTCCATCGAGCCCTGCAAGAAAGCTCTCGCCGACGCCGGCGTCCAGCCCAGCCAGATCGATGAAGTGGTTCTGGTCGGCGGATCGACGCGCATCCCGCGAGTTCAGGAAATCGTCCGCAACCTGTTCGGTAAGGAGCCGAATCGCAGCGTGAACCCCGACGAAGTGGTCGCGGTGGGCGCGGCGGTCCAGGGCGGTGTGCTGGGCGGCGAAGTGAAAGACGTCCTGCTGCTCGACGTAACCCCGCTGTCGCTCGGTATCGAAACGTTGGGCGGCGTTTTCACCAAGCTCATCGATCGCAACACCACGATTCCGACGCGCAAGAGCGAAACCTTCTCCACCGCCGCCGATAATCAGACGTCGGTCGAGATCAAGGTCTATCAGGGCGAGCGCGCCATGGCCAGGGACAACCGGATGCTGGGCGTATTCCAGCTCATCGGAATCCCGCCGGCCCCGCGCGGCATCCCGCAGGTGGAAGTGACCTTCGACATCGATGCCAACGGCATCCTGAACGTCACGGCGAAGGATAAAGCGACCAACAACGAACAGAAGATCACCATTACGTCGTCCTCCGGCCTGAGCAAGGACGAAGTCGACAAGATGGCCAAAGACGCCGAGGCCCATTCGGCCGAGGATCGCAATCGCAAAGACGAAATCGACGCGCGCAATCGCGCCGACTCGATGGTCTATCAGGTCGAAAAGATGCTGAAGGACCATAAAGACAAAATCAGCGAAGACGACGTGAAGCAGGTGGAAGCCGCGCTCGACGCGACCCGCAAGACGCTTCAGTCCGGCAGTGTCGAGGAACTGAACAAATCCGTCGACACCCTCACCCAGGCCAGCCACAAGCTGGCCGAGGCGATGTACAAAGCCAGCAGCACGCCGCCCACCGGCGGAGGCACGCCCGGCACGGATGGCGCCGGTCCATCCGCCCAGGGCGAGCAGAAGAAGAAAGACGACGTAGTCGACGCGGAGTTCGTCGACGTCGAAGACAAGAAGAAGTAAGTACCGGCCTGCTTCTCAGGTCATTTTCGGGCCGGTCTGAATGCGAGAACGACCGGAGGTCGTTTTTCGAGAACGACCGGAGGTCGTTTTTAAGGGAACACCGGCCCGATTTCTATGGCAGCCCAACAGGATTACTATCAAACCCTCGGCGTAGCCCGCGACGCCGGCGAAGACGACATCCGCAAAGCGTACCGCAAGCTTGCCCGCAAGCATCATCCGGATCTGAATCCGGGCGACAAAGCCGCTGAGGATCGCTTCAAAAAAGTCCAGGAAGCCTACGACGTTTTAAGCGATCCCAAGAAGAAGACCATGTACGATCAGTACGGCTTCTATTCGGAAAACGGAATGCCCGCCGGCGCGGCGCCCGGTGGCGCGCGCAGCCCGAACATGGGATTCGGAGGCTTCGATTTTGACTCGTTTACGCGTGGCGCCGGAGGTGGCGGCAGCGCCCGCCGCCCACCCGAAGAAACCGCCAATTTTCAGGACATCTTCAGCCAGTGGTTCGGACGCGCCGGAGCCGAGCCCGCCGCCGCTCCCGAAAAAGGCTCCGATCTCGAATACGGTCTCAGCATCGATTTCTGGCAGGCGATCAAAGGCACGCAGGTTCGCCTGAACATCAATCGCCAGGAAGTGTGCGCAACCTGCGGAGGCAGTGGAACTGCGAAAACCGGCGGCAATACCGTCTGCCCGGAGTGCAACGGCAGCGGCAACGTCACCCAGGCCGCCGGGGCCATGCGCTTCAGCCTTACCTGCCCGCGCTGCAACGGCAGCGGACGATTGCATAACGCCTGCCCGACCTGCCACGGCGACGGCCGCATCTCCACTGCGGAAAGCGTCGACGTGCGTATCCCGCCCGGCGCGCAACAAGGCTCGCGTCTGCGCGTGGCCGGAAAGGGCAACGCCGGAACGCATGGCGCCCCTCCAGGCGATCTTTACATCACCGTCCGCGTCGAGCCGCACCCGTTTTTCCGCCGCGATGGCGACGATATCGAGATCACCGTCCCCATCCGCATCGATGAAGCCGGACTCGGCACCAAGATCGAAGTCCCCACCATCGATGGCCGGGCATTGCTCAAAATCCCGCAAGGCACCAAAAACGGCCAGAAATTCCGCCTCCGGGAGAAAGGCGTCTTAAACTCCCGCACCAGCCAGCGCGGCGATCAGATCGTCGAAGTTGCGATCGAGGCTCCGGTAGTGCACGATGAACGGACGAAGGAATTGCTGCGTGAATACGCCAAACTGCATCCCGACGATCCGCGTGAACCGATCTGGAGCAAGGTGTAATTTATGACCCGAGGACGCAAAGCCGCGTACATGATCTCGGCCGTCGCCGAGCAGTACCAGATCCATCCCCAGACTTTGCGCCTCTACGAGCGCGAAGGTTTGCTCAAGCCCTCCCGCAGCGACGGCAACACGCGTCTCTACACCGACGACGATCTGGAGCGCCTCGAGGTAATTCTAAAACTCACCCGCGACCTCGGTGTAAACCTCGCCGGTGTAGAAATCATCCTGAACATGCGCGAGAAGATGTCGGAGATGCAGCGCCAGATCGAGGATTTCGTCTCCAGCCTGGACACCGAAATCGCCCACCGCGCCCGCCCGGTTTCTCACGAGCCGGTCAG
>DATGGL010000103.1:0-14533 GCA_035308605.1 Bryobacteraceae bacterium | reverse complement strand
CTGCATCGCGCCTCCGTTTCTCGAATCCAGCCACATCGATCGTGAGAAGCATCCCGCCGTGATGCTCGCGCAAAGCCCGGAGCGCGATCGCGATATCGAACAGTTGCAGACGATGATCAAGAACTGCGCCCAGGCCGGCATTCCTTCCATCAAGTACAACATGAGCATACTGGGCGTAGTCCGTTCCGGCACCACTCCCGGCCGGGGCGATTGCCGCTACAGCACGTGGAAACTCCGTGAAGCGCATGCCGCGACGCCTCTAACCAAAGCCGGCCGCGTCGACGCCGACGCTGCGTGGGAACGAATTACTTATTTCCTCGACCACGTGATCCCCGTGGCCGCCGAATACAAGGTCCGCATGGCCTGCCATCCCCACGATCCCGGCATGCCGCCCGAAGGTTATCAGGGAGTAACGCGCGTGCTCGGCACGGTCGACGGCCTGAAGAAATTCGTCAGCATCAAAGAAAATCCGTACCACGGGCTGAATTTCTGCCAGGGCACGGTTTCGGAAATGCTCGCGAATCCCGGCAAGGAGATCTACGACGTAATCCGCTACTTCGGATCGCGCCAGAAGATTTTCAACGTCCATTTCCGCAACATCCGCGGCCACCGCGACGACTTCATCGAAGTTTTCCCGGACGAAGGCGACGTCGATTTCGTGAAGGCGATCCAGGTATACAAGGAAGTCGGCTATCCGTACCTGCTGATGCCGGACCACGTCCCGCAGGCGCCGAACGATCCGAACGGCCTGCAATCCTTCGCGTATTGCTACGGCTACATCCGCGCCCTGATCCAGGCCGCCGATCGTTTAGTCGAAACTTAGTAGGGCAGGTCTCCGGCCTGCCACTCTTAACCCGCCAGCCCCGCCAGCACGCCCTTCATGAACCCAAGCGACCGCTGCGCCCCCGCCAGCGGACTCTCGCTATTGATTTCGTATTCCAGATTGACGTTCCCGCTATACCCAACCTTCTTGAGCTGCTTCAAAATCGCGACAATCGGAAGCACGCCTTCGCCCACTTCGCACTGGCTCTCGCGCACTTTATTGTTCTTTAAATCCTTGAAGTGCATGTCGAGCAGCCGAGGCCCGGCGTTCACAATCTCCTGAAGCACATCCGCGCCGCCTCGCGTCGAATGCCCGATATCGATGCAGACGCCCACGCGCGGGTCCATATTCTTCACCGCGTCCAGCACGACTTTCGGAACCGGGAAATTCGGATCCTCGGGCCCGTGCGTATGAATCGCGACTTTGATGTCGAATTCCTTCGCCAGTTTTTCCAGATGCGGCAGCACCGCCTTCGTCGGCGCCGCCACCAGCATCGGCATCCCGCAATTGCGCGCGTACACGAAATAGCGCCGCAGCACGGCCGGATCTTCGCTCTTCAGATCGGTGTTGCCGCCGCTGACGATCGTCAGGCCGGCCTTGTTGAACTCGTCCTTTGCCTTGGCGCACTCCTCCGGCGTCGAAGAATATGGCAGATGGAAATCCTTGACGCTGACATAAGAGACGCCCAACTGCTTCATCTGCGCAATCGCCAGGTGCCGCTGAAATTCGCGGAACGTGTACGAACAAATCCCCAGCTTGAACGGAACGCCCAAATCGCTCTCCGTCGCGCCTTCGAGCCCCGTGGCCGCCGCGGCTGCCATTGCTCCCGAAATTCCCATCATGTGTCTGCGTGTCATATTGATTCCCCTTATGCCAGAACCGGCTGCTTCCGCAGCTCCGCCAGCTTTTCATCCGCCAGCTTCTTCACCTTCGCGATATTCTCTTCTTTGATCTGCTCAAACCCGCGAATCTGATCCGGCAGCGCCGCGATCTCCAGCGCCTTCGGCAAATTCTCCTCATTCACGCGCCCGATGAGCTGTTCGATCAGCCCGCGATACCACGCGATCAGCGCCCGCTCCGTTCGCCGGTGCGCGCTGTAACCGAAAATGTCGAACATCGATCCACGGACAAACTTCAGCCCCGCGAGCATCCGCAGCGGCGTTCCGAACCACCCGCCCAGCTTCATCTTCTTCGTCACGCCGAACCGCCGCAGCATCGGCGGATGCAGGTTATACGAAACCGACTCCACCTCGGTCCACGTATCCTGAATCTGTTGCGCGAACTCGGGTTTCGTCAGCAGCCGAGCGACCTCGTACTCGTCCTTGTACGCCATCAGCTTGTACAAATACTTCGCAACGGTTTGCTCCAGCGCCGGCGCCTTGCGGCCAACTTCCGCTACAAAATCCGAATATTCCCCGGCGTACGCGGCATTCTGATACGCAGTCAGCTCGGCGACGCGGTCGAGCGCAACGGCAGGCCGGGAACCTGCCCCGCCAACAACTTCTTCCACCGATTTCGCGTCGTGATAATATTTCCGGCCCCACTCGAACACTTGCAGGTTTTTCTCGACATCGACTTCGTTCAGCCGGATCGCCTGCTCGATCGCCTGCAGCGACAGCGGAATCAGTCCGCCCTGATAGGCCACGCCCACCAGGAACAAATTCACCGCAAGATGGCTGCCGAACAAACCCTCCGCGAGCCGCGTCCCGTCGACCACGATATTCCGCCCGCGCCGCGTCACCGCGTTGATCTGTTCCAGCATCTTCTCCGGCCCCATCAGCGGCGTGCGGCTCCGGATCACGTCGATGGTCGGCGTAAGATTCGTGTTGAGCACCGCGGTGGTCCGTTCGGCCGATGCGAATTTCAAATGCTCCGCATTCGCGACGCCCAGCAAATCGAAACCGAGAATCACATCCGCATTTCCAATATTGACGCGATTCGGAACCTCCAGCGGCTTCCGGCTTAGCAGGAGGTGCGAGATCACCGCGCCGCCCTTCTGCGCCGACCCCGTCTGATCGAGCGTCGCGACATACAATCCATCGATCCACGCCGCCGTCGCCAGCAGCGCATTGATCGTAACCACACCCGTTCCGCCGATCCCCGGGCACACGATGCGATATCCATCGCCGATCGTCGCCATCTCGCGCGGAGCCGGAACGTCGGTCGCGGGCAATTGGGGTAGCGGCTTCCGTCGCAGCCCGGTCCCGGCTTTTATCTTCACCGTGACAAAGGAAGGGCAATCCCCCAATGCGCACGAATAATCCTTATTGCACGACGACTGGTGAATGCGCATCTTCTGCCCGCGCTCAGTGGCGATCGGCGTCAGGCTCATGCAGTTCGATTGCTTCACGCAATCGCCGCAGCCTTCGCACACCTCGTCGTGAATCATCAGCCGGGTGGTCGGCTCTTCGTAAATCCCGCGCGACCGTTGCCGGCGCTTCTCCGCCGCGCACTCCTGGTCGTAGATCATCGCCGTCACGCCGGGAACTTTTTCAAGCTCCAGCAGCGTGCGCTCCAGTTCGGACCGTTCGCGAACCTGCGCGTTCGACGCGAGCTCGGCGTTCTGATACTTCTCCGGCTGCTCCGCAAGAATAACGATCTGCCGCACGCCTTCCGCCTGAAGCTTCTTGGTCAGCGTCGGAATCGGCAAAGCTCCCTGCGCCGCTTGACCGCCGGTCATCGCGACGTGCCCGTTGTACAGGATCTTGTAAGTGATGTTCAGCCCCGAAGCGACCAGCGCCTGCACTGCCAAGGTGCCTGAATGAAAGAACGTCCCGTCGCCGATATTCTGAAACACGTGCTCGTGCTTAACGAAGGGCGCCATCCCGATCCACGGCGCGCCCTCACCGCCCATCTGCGTGATGTAGGAAAAGCTGCGGTTGGAATCGATCAGCCGCATTCCCATGGTGTGGCATCCGATGCCCCCGCCCGCGACTTTGCCCGGCGGCAGCAGTAAAGACCGGTTGTGCGGGCAGCCCGAACAAAAATTCGGCGCGCGCGATGGCGTAAGCTCGCGAGGCCGTCCGTTCACGCTTTCGATAAGCCGCACCCGCCCGGCCATCTTGTCGCGCGTCCCCCGCGTCTCCAGCAGACTCGCGACGGCCGTGGCGATCACGTCCGGATCCAGCTCGCCCGACGCCGGAAGCAGCGGCGCACCCTGCGCGTCGATTTTTCCAAGAATCGCCGGCCGCGACCCCATGTACAGCGCGTCGCGCAAATGCAGTTCCAGAAAACTGCGCTTTTCTTCGACCACAAGGATCGTGCTCAGCCCCTCGGCAAACTCGCGCGCGAATTCGCCGTCCAGCGGGAACGTCATCCCAAATTTCGCGATGCGAATCCCCAGCGCTTCCAGATCGTCTTCGCCGATCCCCAAATCCCTCAGCGCCTGCATCACGTCGTAATAGGACTTGCCCGCGCTGGCGAGCCCCAGCCACGCCCCGCCCCGCGCGCCGCGCCACCGGTTCACCCGATTCAGCCGACCGAATTCCAGCGCGGCCTTCAATCGCCGCGAATTTACCTCATGCTCCAGTCCCAACGTGATCGGCGCCACCAGCCGCGGGTCAACCTTCTTCTCATAGCCCTCAGGAACCTGAATCACCGGCTGATCCGGATCCAGCATCACCGTCCCGCCGCCGTCGCAGACGTCGGTGACCATCTTCAGCCCCACCCAGGCGCCCGAAAAACGCGACAACGCGATCGCCAGCAGCCCGTAGTCGATGATCTCCTGCGTATTTCCCGGATACAGAAACGGAATCCCGACGTTATATAAACTGAAATCGCTCTGATGCGGAATGGTCGAGCTTTTGCAGCTATGATCGTCGCCCGCCAGCACCAGCGCCGCGCAATTCTTTCCCGTCCCGGCCAGATTCGCGTGCCGGAAAATGTCGCCCGATCGATCGACTCCCGGTCCCTTGCCGTACCAGATCCCCAGGATTCCCTCGACCTTGCCCGCTCCCACGACGTCGAAAATCTGCGTGCCCATCACCGCGGTCGCGGCCAGATCTTCGTTCAGTCCCGGACGAAACACGATATTGTGCTCATCCAGCAGCTTCTTACTTCGGCCGAGCTGCAGATCGTACCCGCCCAGCGGCGATCCCTCATACCCGGATATAAACGTCCCTGTGTTAAGACCCGCCCGCCGGTCGCGCCGCATCTGGTCCATCGGCA
Source organism: Bryobacteraceae bacterium (assembly GCA_035308605.1). GTDB lineage: Bacteria > Acidobacteriota > Terriglobia > Bryobacterales > Bryobacteraceae > Palsa-187. The sequence goes on along the minus strand of DATGGL010000103.1, from coordinate 9,543 downwards.
AGCGAACCAGCGCCTGAATTCCGGTGAGATAAACGCTGCCGCGTTCAAGGGTGTATTTATCAGATAACCGCATAAAACCGCCGCATAAACAGAAGGCCTGATTACCGTTTGGTATCGTAGCACAAGATGCCGCCCAAGCCCTTTATTTATCAGAGCCGTGTCCGATTCGGAGACACCGACGCCAGCGGCCGGATTTTCTATGTTTCTTTGCTCCCCCATTTCGATGCCGCCGAAGCCGAATTCCTGCGCAGCCTGGGCGTCGGATACAACCGGATCCAGAATGCCCAGGTCGGCTTTCCCCGCGTCCGCGTCGAATGCGACTACACCGGCGCCCTGGTCTATGATGACCTGATGGACATCGCCGTGACGGTCGACCACGTCGGCGGCGCGTCGTTCCGGCTGGCCTTTGACGTAACCGTGGAGGGCCGCGACGCCGCGCATGGGAAGGTGACCATTGTCAGCATCAATCGCCAGACCCACCGGCCGATTCCGTTACCGGAGAACCTGCGTGCCGCGCTTACTTCTTAGCGGGCTTTTTCTAATCCTGGCCGGCTGCACCGCCAAGCAGACATCCGGCGTCCTGCCGGTCCGGCTCGCCGTCGGCGGACAGGGCCAGCTTATATATCTTTCCGCCACGCTCGCCCAGGAACTCGGTTTTTACAAAGACGAAGGACTCGCGGTCTCCATTCAGGATTATCCCGGCGGAGCGAAATCCCTGGAATCGCTGCTCGGCGGCAGCGCCGATGTCGTCTGCGGCTTCTATGACCACGCCATCCAGATGGCCGCCCAAGGTAAGGATGTGCGCGCGTTCGTATCCATCCTCCGCTATCCAGGCCTGGTGGCCGTCTCCGGATCGCCATCCGTGGCGCGCATCGAAGACTTGAAGGGAAAGGTCGTCGGCGTCTCCGCCGCCGGCTCCTCCACGCAGATGTTTCTCAATTACCTCCTGGTCACCCACGGGATGAAACCCGCCGACGTAAGCGTTGCCTCCGTCGGCCTCGGCGCGACAGCCATCGCGGCCGTCACCCGCGGGAAAGTCGACGCTGCCATCATGACCGATCCGGGCATCGACCTGGTCCGCAAGCAACTGCCTTCAGCGAAAATCCTCGCCGACACGCGAACGGCCGACGGCGTCCGCGCCATCTTCGGCATGGATATCTATCCCTCAACGGTTCTTTACTCCACCGCCGGCTGGCTGGGCCAACATCGCGAAGAAGCCGCCCGCATGGCCCGCGCTCTCCGCAAAACCGTCGACTGGATGCGCGCCCATTCCCCCGAAGAGATCCGCTCCCGCCAGCCCGCCCAATTTCACACCGATGACGAAGCATCGGATCTCGATGCGTTGCGCTCCATGCAGGCCATGCTCTCCCCGGACGGCCGGATGACCCCGGAATCCACCGCCATGGTCCGCAAAGTCCTGGATGTCTCGCTCGACAGCGTCCGCGCCGCGTCGATCGATCTCACGAAAACCTACACCAATGAATTCGTTGAGCCGATAAAATGAAAGGCGGATCTATGCATCGCTTCCTGCTCCATAACGACGACGTTCGCGAGGCCGGCGATCGCATCGTCTCTCCCGGCCAGGTCGGCCTGTTAAACGGCTGGGGCGTTTTCTCCACCATCCGAGTGTACGACGGCGTCCTGTTTCAATGGCCCCGCCACTGGGCGCGTATGAAGCACGATGCCGAACGCATGCGCGTGCCATTTCCGAAAGACGCGGAATGGCTCGAACGCGGCCTTCACCGCCTGATGGACGCGAATCACGCCTGGAACTCGACGCTGCGCGTCGTGATCATCCGCAACCAGGGCGGCATGTGGGAAGGCCCCGCGGCATCCGCGCGCGAATTCGACGCCGTCGCCTTCACCGCCGACCTCAATCAGTGGGGCCAGCACGTCGATCTGGGAATCGTCCCCCAAGCCCGTCACGCCGCCAGCGAATTCGCCGGAGCCAAGATTCTCTCCTGGTCCCAAAACCTGACTTGGAACGAACGCGCTCACGAAAAAGGCCTCGACGAGGTTATCCTGCTGAACGAGCGCGGCGAAGTCGCCGAGTGCACCTCCGCCAACGTCTTTGCCGTCGAAGGCCCCTGCGTGTGGACCCCGCCGCTCACCGCCGGATGCCTCCCCGGCGTGACGCGCGCCCTCTTACTTGAAGAAATCACCATTGACGGCCTGGAAATCGCGGAGAAAACTCTATTCCCCGCCGACCTGGAATCCGCCGACGAGGTTTTCATTACCTCGACCACGCGCGAACTCCTCCCGGTCAAATCCATCGAAGGCCTGAAGATCCGCGCCTCGCACACCGTCTGCGACCGCCTGCAACGCGCCTTCACCACCTATATCGACTCCTACGTCGCCCCCCGCCGCCGCCAAGACCTGGTAGCAACCCCACTCCACACCTAACGTCTCCTTCGTCCGTCGGCGAAGCCCCGCCTTACTCGCGTGCCCGGTGATGATGAAAAGACCCGACACCGAGCCGCGCGCGCCAGCAAGCGGGTGGTCAAGGCGACCGATTCGTTCCGCGAAGACCCGCTCACTCGCGTGCGCGGCTCGGCGTCAGTGATGAACCGAAAAGCCCGACCCAGAACCGCGCGCGCCAGCAAGCGGGTGGACGAGGCTACCCGATTCGTCGGCGAAAACCCACTTACCCGCGTGCGCGACCCCGTGTCAGTGATGAACCGAAAGGCCCGACCCAGAGCCGCGCGCGCCAGCAAGCGGGTAGACGAGGCTATCCGATTTGTCGGCGAAAACCCACTTACCCGCGTTCGCGACCCCGTGCCAGTGATAATCAGAAAAGCCCGACCCAGAACCGCGCGCGCCAGCAAGCGGGTGGTCGAAGCTATCCGATTCGTCGGCGAACAACGCAAACCAACCAATACCCTCCCAGCAACGACCTGCCATTCCGCCCCTCCTCCTAGCCCGCCGAGGCTACCCCCCGCCAGTAATCCGCCTCCTCCATAACCCGTTTAGACAGTTGGAAGGAGCAGTACAAAACAATGAAACTCAGTCCCCTTTTTCTTTCTCTTTTCGTGGCGGGGATGCTTTCCGCCCAAACCGCACCGGCGTCCCACGCTCGGCGCGGCGACGGGATGATCCAGCACCTCACCGCCACGCTCAACCTCACCCCGGATCAGCAGGCGCAAGCCAAGGCGATTTTCAAGGATTCTCGCCAGCAGGCCCAGGCCCTGATGCCGCAGCTCAAGCAGGAGCGCCAAGCCATGGCGGCTGCCGTCAAGTCCGACAATGAAGCCCAGATCGACCAGATTCTCCAGGGCAACTCCCAGGTCAACGCTCAAGTCCGAGCCATCCATGCCAAAGCTCGGGCGAAGTTCTATGCTCTTCTTACCCCTGCGCAGAAGGCCACTTACGACCAGAACATGAAATCCCGGTTCGCCCACATGCGGAATCGGGCGCAGAACCACGCCGGCTAATAAATCCGTGGAAACGGTGTAATCCGGTTGTCGAATCAACGCGTCAGAGGGAGGGTAAGGAGCTAAGCCCGGTGAAGACTTTCTCTTTTGCCCTCTCTCTTTTGGCTGCCGGCCTCGTTTCGGCCCAGACACCCACGCCAACCCCCACTCCGCGCCCGCACATGCATCCGATGCCTAACGGCAATCCCGATGACATGCTGGAGAAGCGCCTGACGAACCACCTAGGTCTGAACGCGACGCAGCAGAACGGCGTCCACACCGCCCTGGCGGAAGCCCGTGTCCAGCAAAACGGCATGAGCACCCAGACGCGAACCCTGCACAAGCAGATGGTGGAAGCGATCAAGGCCGGCAATACGGATCAGATCGACTCGCTCAGCAGCCAGCTTTCTGAGCTGCACAAGCAGCAGACTTCGATCCACGCCAGAACCATCGCCAAGATCTACGGATCGCTGACCCCCGATCAGAAGACCAAAGCCGGCGCGAACCTGGAAATGCTGATGGGACACATGGGAGCTGGCTTCGGCCCCGGCGGTCCTGGACCCGGAATGCGTCGCCCTGGCGCCCATCCCGCGCCGTCGACCAGCACGCCGCAGCAGCAATAGCGCGCTACTTGAACTTCGTCAGCGCCTTCGCTGCTTCCATCCAGTTGTAAACAATCGGGCAATACGTTGCCCGATCCACGAACTGCCACATTCGGCTCGGGATCGATCCCGAGCCTTTCAACACGTGTGGGAAACGATCGCAGTTTCCCGGCCGGGCTTCGTAAACCGTACACTCGTTACCGGATAGGAATACGCAACCTGTCTTCTGATCGCGCTTCAGGATGAGTTCCCCTTCGGACCCCTCCATCGTGTACTGGTCCACGAAATCCTTCTCGCGAATGCCCAGGAACTTCGCCAGATGCTCGATATCTCGTTCAGCCAGTTCAACTTCGGTAACACGGCAGCATTCGGCGCACTGCCGGCAATCGATCTGATCGTGAACTTCTTCGGCGGCATGCCGGAACTGCCGCTCCACCCAGGTCCGCGTTTTCAAATACTTGCGGAAACGCAGATTCTCGTCCCGAGCCTTCTCCCCCAGCCGCCGGATCTGTACCAGATCGGTGATCATCTACCCCCATTATCCCCTCACGGTACAATTTCCTTGAGTGTCCGACCGACTTTATCTTTCGCTCTGGATTCGTAACTTCGACGAATCGACCATGCTGCGCCACTTCGAGAAGATGCTGGGCCTGTTCCCGTTTTCAAAACTCGCCGCGCGCGGCCCCGTATTGCGCGTCTACGCAATCGAGTATTCCGAGCCTCCGCTCTTCGAACGCGAATTCATTCCCGGAGCCGAACCGCGCGAGATCGTCGAGGCCGCCAGCGAGTTCATGAAGGACGATTGCGCCTGCGAACTCGACGCCGCCTGGGATCTATGGCAATTTGACGGCGACTGGAAGCTCGCGCCCGCCGCGGTGACGCTGACCTGCTTCGCCCCGGTTTTCGACAACGATATCGCCGATCACCTGCGCATCGAGTTCGGCCTCGACTCCCGCTATATCCCGGACCCCAAGATTGAAGGCGGATTGAGGATGGGCCAATCGAATCTAAAGAGCCTGGTCCACCTGGTGCAAGATATCGAAAAGCGCCTGGACCTCGACCGCCGCCAGCTATGGTCCGAAAGCGGCCAAAGCCCCGCCGACGCCATCGCCGAAGCCCTCATTCATTAGGAAAAAATCGATTAGCCGCGAGTCCTATGCGTGTTTATTCGTGTGCATTCGTGGCTAGAAACCTTCTAGACCACCGGTTCCATCCCGAACCTTCGCAACAGCAAGAATTCGGAAAGATTGTCCGTGGTCAGCAGCCCCAGCAGCTTGTTGTGATCCATTACCAGCGCGCAGCGTCCGCCCCGAGCCATCAGCGGCAGGATCGCAGCCAGATCCGCCGCCGGCTCCAGGGATACAAATTCCCGATCCATCACCCCCGCGACGTATGCATCGGGTCCTTCCGCAGCCAGTGCTTTCAGCAGCAGACTGCGCCCCAGCACTCCCACCACCTGATCCCCATGAATCACCGGAAAATCCTGCTGTGACGTCGAGAGCAGCAGATTCGCCGCATCCCGCACCGTGTTCCCGTGATCGAGCGTGTGAAATTCCGTGATCATCGCCGCCCGCACCGGAATCCCGTGCGTCAGCGCGCGTCCCATTGCCGCCGCGCCTTCCTGCGCCGCGCCCAGATAGATGAACAGCGCGAAGAACACCAGCATGAACTGTGCGGCGAGCAAGCCATAGAGCCCCATGCTGATCGCCAGCATCCGCCCCATCCATGCCGCGATCCGCGTGGCTTCTTCTTCCGGACGCACGAACGATAGCAGAGCCCGCAAAATGCGGCCGCCGTCCATCGGGAATGCCGGCATCAGGTTGAATCCGGCCAGTACCAGGTTTCCGTAAGCCAGCCGCGCCAGCGCGTTCGCATCGGTCGGCTGCACCAGATCCGCGGCCAGAATCGGCACCACCTTGTGCATGTACATCATGTATCCGAAAATGCCGATTGAAATCAGCAGGTTCATCACCGGACCGGCCAGCGACACCAGCAACTCTTCGGACGGCTTGAACATGCGCTCCATGCGCGACAACCCGCCGATCGGGAACATGACGATCTCCGTGGTCCGGACGCCGAAGCGTCTTCCCACAAAAGCATGCGCCATCTCATGCAACAGCACGCTGCCAAACAGGCCGATCAGAAACACCGCGTAGCTGGAGCTGGATTGACGGCTCCCCAGATCCTGGACCACCAGGAAGATAATCAGAATGACGAAGGTAAAATGAAGCCGGACCGGTACGCCAAATAAGCTGAAACCGCGCATGGTGCCGGCTGTTCCGCCACGGTTGTTCATCGAGCGAGCAAGCTCCACAACTCAACGATACCGGACAATGTCAGAAATTGGTCTAAGTAAAAGCCCTCAGTCCGCTACCGCGAAATGCTGATGACTTCGGTCCAGCAGGTTTGTTTACCGTTTCTTTAGAGCGGCCAAGCGCCGCGTTAATCGAGCGGGAAGCGGCGGGGAGCCGTCTGCGCCTTCTTGCTCGGAAGCGGACCCGCCGAATCGCTCGAGCTGCCTCTTCGCGCCGGAGCGTTGGAAAAGTCCAGCTCATTCTCGTCGAATTTCACTTCGCGATCGAGCACCATTTCGAGCGTGGTTCCTTTGGCGAGAACCGCTTCCGGACCGCGCGTGACCAGCACTCCCATCAATCCAGCCGCGGCGCCCGCTGCCGCGCCGATTCCCGCGCCCATTCCGGCGGCTCCGCTCAGGCTGCCGGCCAGCGCTCCAACACTCGCTCCCGCCGCGGCGGTTTCTCCCACCGTGCGCGCGTCGCCGGCCTTGTTTCCTTCGCTTTTGATCGAACCTTCCTTTCGATCCAGTTCCTCGCTGGCCCGGCCATCCAACCCGCTGACCCGGGCGCGAAAGTCCCGCGTGGTCCCGTTCGGCAGCGTCAACGAATCGAACCGCAGATGGAACTCGCCCCGGCCCTTGATCTTCCCCGGCCGCTGCACTTCCGTGATCGTGCCCGCGACGTAGCTGCCCGGCGGAATGACGATACGTCCGTCGACCAGAATCGGGAACACGGTTTCGAGATAAACCCGATCGCCCGGAGCAGAATTCTTGGTGCTGACGCTATTAATCAGGCTGAGAGGAATGTGCGTTCCCGTTTCGACCAGAAACGCTTTCGTCTGCGGCGCGTCCTGAGCCCAAGCCGTCAAACCCACCAGCACGACGCCCGGAATCACACGCAACAGCATAGAAACGTTTCCTCCACCCCCAGTTTATCCCACACCGCCGCACCCCGCTCACTCTCGTGCGCGGTTCCGTGTCCACGTTGCGTTAAGCGCTTGCTGCTCCTCCCGGCTCAGGTCGGCATTGCGTTCATCAATCGCCCTCACCGAGCCGCATCGCGACAGCGAGCGGACCCCCGTAGGACGCTCCCTCAACCGCGCCCACCCCCTCGCTATCGCTCGCGGCTCAGTTTCGCCATGCGTTCATCAACCGCCCCCACCGAACCGCATCGCGACAGCGAGCGGACCCCCGTAGGACGCTCCCTCTACTACGCCCACCCACTCGCTATCGCTCGCGGCTCAGTGTCGACATTGCGTTCATCAATCCCCCACCGAACCGCATCGCGATAGCGAGCGGGGGCCCCCGCGTGTCTCACTGGACCGGCAAGTACAACCCCGCCGGACTCATCTGCGCGCTCGTCCCCACTCGGACCTCCGGATTCCCCGCCGCGTCCCCGGGCAGCCGCAAATTAATCTGGTACAACCCTGCATACCCCGGCACGACCCCCGCATACAGAACCAGCGTCCGATCCACCGCCACCCCATTCAACTCGACCTGAAAATCCCTCGCCGCGACCACCGCCAGCGACGTCGGAATCTGATTTGGAATCGCCGCCGGCACCGTCGGCCCCAGCCCCGTCGCATACATCACGATCACTTCACCCGCATGCGCCGGCGAGTCTGAAGTGACCTTCGAGCCATTCAGATGCGTCGCCAGAACGGTGGCCGAATCCAACTCGAATAATGTCGGCGCCGTCGCCCCCAGCATGATCGTGACCGGAGGCCCCGCCAACCCATCAACTTCCACCTGCACCGTCGCCGGACCGGCGATCAGCAGCGTCGGAATCAACAGGTTGATCTGCGAGGGCGAAACGTAATAAATATCCGCCGAAATCTGATTGATCAGCACCCGGACGCCCGTCCCGATCAGTGCCGTAGGCAACATACCGCCGCTGAGGTCGTCCGCGGTCATCGCCTTGGTCACATACGCCAGATTCACGCCGTAGATGGTGATGAAAGTATTCGGCGCATAGAAATCCGGAATGCTGGCCGCGCTGTTGGCAATGCTCGCCTCGATGTAATACGGTGCGCTCGATCCAGCCTGGAACAGGAGCGCAGTAAGAAGCAGCGCCGGAGCCATACGGAATAAGTGTGGCGCTGTAGGAAAAGATATCAGACGAAATTACGGAGCTTTCGTCAGCAGCCCCTTATACATCTCGAAAAACTTCGAAAAATCGAGGTCCAGCATCACATCCACCGGCGTCGCATCCGGCGCGATGCTTCGGTCCAGCGGAACCACCGCCCCATAATTCTTCCCGAACGAGGTATCGACATCCAGATAAGCCGATTCCTGTTTGGTCACGAACGTCGGATCGATCAAATATCCCGCCGCCAGGCAATCCCAGATATACGTCTTCATGTCCGCATTCTTGGCGAACCGTTTCCCCAGGTCTTCGCGATAGAGAGCCGTGATCGGCGTCTTCACCGACGCGATCTCCTCATAGTGAGCCTTATCGATCTGCGCGTGATTACAGATGTCCAGGCCAAACATGATCTTCTTCGGGATCGCCGACCTCAGAACAATCTGCGCGGCTTCCGGATCGAACCAGAAGTTGAACTCCGCCGCGCGCTTGTCATAATTCGGCGTGTGAACCGCGCCGCCCATAAAAACCACGCGCCGGATTTTCGTCTCCAGATCCGGCCGCAGCCGCAGCGCCATCGCCAGATTGGTCATCGGCCCGATCGCCAGCACGGTCGTTTCCCCCGGCGTGCGTTCGATGAAATCGATCAGAGTATCGACGGCGTTGCGATGCGAAAGGCGGCGGGCGTTTTTCCCGCGATTCGGCTGGTCCTGGCCGAAGGCTCCCATGTATTCGATGGGACCCCATTCGCGGTTCTCCTTCTCAGCCATCGCCTTGGTATGCACCAGGGGAACCTGAGCGCCCATGTACAGGACCACGCCCGGCCTCCGCATCGCATCGGCCGTATGAAACATATACTCGGCGCCCTGATATGGCCAAAGATTTCCGGCCACCAGGGTCACGCCGATCAGTTCAACCTTATCCGGCCGCTGGAGCAGCATCACCATGGCCGCCCCATCGTCGTTGAAAAACGCCGAGTCGGTATCGAGGATCACTCGCTCCGCGCCCGTCGGGTTATCGGCAGGAGCTTTCTCCGTCTGCGCCCAGGCAGCGACAGCGAACAGCAGGAAGAAAAACAGTCTCAAACCTTGAGTGTATACCGGCGAGTGTAAACCCGTCCGTTACTTCGCTGACGGATCCGGCTGCATCATGCCG
>DATGGL010000102.1:0-4049 GCA_035308605.1 Bryobacteraceae bacterium | reverse complement strand
GGCTCGGGGATTCCGCCCGGACCCGTATCCGGCACATGGGAGAACACCGCCGGAATATTGTGCAGATTCAGCCCGTCCAGGCTGCCGAATCGAAATCGCTGATAACTGGTGCCGAAGGAGAACTTTCCGCGTCCGATCGTCTCGGCCCGTTCGGTGTAAATCGGTCCGAAACTTGTCGTGCTGCGCACGAATGCGCCGGTTGCGCTGTCGTATTTATAGGTAAATCCCGACGACGGGGAGATGATCGGCAGAATGGCAAGCTGTGTCGCAATGGACGCGCCCAGCGACTGGTTCATCGTGGTCTGGGCAGACCCGATGAAGTGCGCGTAGTGAGGAAAAACCGGGTTTGAAAAGAGACTCAATCCCTGCGGCCCGAAAAGATTCGGCAAAACGCACCCCGGCTCACCCGTATTACCTTGGCACTGGCCAATAACCACTGTCCCGGGGACCAGCGGCTGCGGGGCGCTCTGGCCGAAAGATAAAGGACCTGTGGCCAGTACGAGGGCCACAATACTGGTACGAGACACATCCCACATTGATCTCATTGGAGCCGATTGTAGCATGTCGGCTGGTGCCGATTTGCACACAAGTATCTCTGCTGGTTCCACTTGGCGGGATTTTGGCCGTGTTTGCCTCTTAGATTGGCAGATCCGCCGGACGGTAAACGCCGGAAGACGGGATCATTGCGGGCCCGACAGCGTTCGATCCTTGACACCGCTCGGTTTTCGTGAAAATTTGGGTAGTTGCATTGTTAAAGGAGGCGAAGATGTCCAGGCGGGTTTTCGGAATCTCCGCATTACTGGCGGCGACGACTCTTTCGGCGCCGGCGGCCGATCCAACATTCAGCAAGGACATCGCGCCGATTTTCCAGCGTGCCTGCCAGAACTGCCATCGTCCCGGCTCCATCGCTCCGATGGCGCTGCTCACTTACAAGGAAGCGCGCCCCTGGGCCCGCTCGATCAAGGAAAAGGTCGTGCTGCGCGTCATGCCGCCGTGGCATATCGACCGGAATGTCGGGGTTACGCGGTTCAAAGACGATCCGTCGCTGACCGATGCGGAGATCGCGACCATCAGCAACTGGGTGGATCACGGGGCGCCGGAAGGGAATCCGGCGGATTTGCCTCCCCCGCGAACGTTCTCGGATAACGACAAGTGGCAATTCGGGAAACCGGACCTGGTGGTTACGATGGCGAAGCCATACGTGCTGAAGGCGAAGGGCGGCGACGAATTTCTCGACGTCGATATCGATCCGCACTTCACCGAAGACATGTATGTGCAGGCGGTCGAAACAAAACCCGATCTCGGATTCAAAGTCGTGCACCACGCGACCACGAATCTGGTCGAAGATCCGGAAGAGGATCCCGTGGGATTGTTTCTGAATGAGTACGCGGTCGGGAAAGCCGCGGACGTTTTCCCGGAAAATGCGGGGCGATTAGTGAAAGCCGGATCGAAGGTGCACTTCAATCTGCATTTGCATCCGATCGGAGAGGCGACTCCGGTGCAGGTTTCCCTCGGGTTGAAGTTGTATCCGAAGGGCGTCGTGCCGAAATACGCGGAGTTCACGCAGCATATGGGCGACGTTGCGGATCTGGATCTGGCGGCGGGGCAGGTGACGCGCAACGACGGATATTTCCGGCTGCCGCGCGCGGCCGTGCTCACGGCGTTTCAGCCGCATTTCCATACGCTGGGGAAAGCCCAGTGCATCGAGGCGATTTATCCGGACGTGCGGGCGGATTCGGCACGGCCCGGGCCGGCGCGGACGGAGACCATCAGTTGCGTGAGCAATGCCCAGTTTGGCTGGAGCCTGACCTATCCCTACGCCGAGCAGGCGCAGCCGATATTGCCGGCCGGCACGGTGATTCACGTGATCACGTGGCACGACAATTCGGACCACAATCCGCACGCGATCAATCCGAAGAACTGGGTCGGATACGGGCAGCGCACCATCGACGAAATGAGCTTCGCGTGGATCAGCTTGTTCTACATCGATCAGCCGGATTATGAGCAGCGGATGGCCGCGCGGAAGAAGGTAGAGAAGACGGAAGAGTAATGCGCCGCGTCGCTTCGATCCGTGGGTTCGTTTTGATGTGTGCGGTCTCCGGGCTGGGCCTGGGGCAGACCCTGCCTCCGACGTATATTAACCAGACCAAATTCAATTCCGGTCAGGATGTTGTTCCCAGTTTCGACGGCTGGATGCGGAATCCGGACGGCACCTTCACGATGGTGTTCGGATACATGAACCGGAATTACGAAGAAGAGCCGATCATCGCCGCCGGGCCTGATAATAAGGTCGAACCTGGACCTGTCGACCAGGGTCAACCAACTTTCTTTCTACCGCGCAGGCACGCGTGGCTGTTTATGGTGAAGGTCCCGGCAGATTGGGGTCAGAAAGAGCTGGTGTGGACCATCACGGCTCACGGCAGAACCGAAAAAGCGTTCGCGACTCTTCAGATGGAACAGGAGATCATTCCGCGCCTGATGATGACGCGGGGCAATCTGAATCCAGGGCTCGAGGATCCCAACCACCCTCCGTCTGTTTCCATCGCGCCGGTGCCGTCCGCCAGCGCCGGAAACGCGGTTACCTTGACCGCCAACGTCGCCGACGATGGGCTGCCCAAGCCTCGCGCCCCGAAAGCGCGTACCAACGTCGAGCCGCGTAAGACTCAAACCAACGCCGCGACGACTACCCGGTCGGGGTTATCGGTGAGCTGGTATGAATACCGCGGACCGGCGAAGGTGATCTTCGATTCTGCTGGTCCCGTCCGTGTTGGCACGCCGGGTGAACCGGTTACGGACGGCAAAGCAGTCACGAAAGCGCGTTTTCCGGAGGCGGGCACCTACGTCCTGCGGGCCACGGCCAACGATGGCGCGTTGTCGACGGATACGGAAGTAACCATCACAGTGACGCGTTAATCAAACCATGAAACACGATCACGATCATGATCACAACCATGATCACAACCACGATCACAACCACGAACATCAGGCCGTTCCTTCCGATCCGACGCTGCGCGTGAAAGCGCTGGAGTCGCTGCTGACGGAGAAGGGCTTCGTGGATCCCGCGGCTCTGGACGCGCTGGTCGACCATTTCGAGAATAAGACTGGTCCCCGGAATGGCGCGCGGGTCGTGGCGAGGGCCTGGGTCGACCCCGGGTTCAAAAAACGCCTGCTGGCCGACGCTCCGTCCGCCATTGCCGAATTAGGCTTCGAAAGCCATCAGGGCGAGCATATGGTCGCGCTCGAAAACGGACCGAAGGTGCACAATCTGGTGGTCTGCACGCTGTGCTCCTGTTATCCGTGGTCGCTGCTCGGTCTGCCGCCGGTGTGGTACAAGTCGACGGCATATCGATCGCGCGCGGTGATCGATCCACGGGGAACGCTACGCGAGTTCGGCCTTGATCTGCCGGAGGATGTTGAAGTCAACGTCTGGGACAGCACGGCGGAGTTACGTTACCTTGTCGTGCCGGAACGTCCGGCCGGAACCGAAAAGCTCAACGAGGAAGAGTTGGCTGCGCTGATCACCCGCGACGCGATGGTCGGCGTTACTAAAGTGTCGCTGTCTGGAGACAAGCGGTCCGGAGGCAATGAATGAACAGCGTGCATGACATGGGCGGCATGCATGGGATGGGGCCCATCGAGCACGAGCTGAATGAACCGGTATTTCACGCGCCTTGGGAAGGCCGCGTGTATGCGATGAATCGCTCGCTGGGCGCGTTCCGCAAATGGAATATCAACGAGTGGCGGTCCCACATTGAACGCATTCCACCATCGGATTACCTGCGGATGAGCTACTACGAAAAATGGCTTACCGCGATGGAAATGCGCGTGGTCCAATACGGATTCGCCACCAAGGAAGAACTGACGGCCGGCAAGGCGGCGCGTGGATCTCCAAAGGCGAGTCCAGCCTTTACCAAAGCGATGGCGAGCGTCGATAACCGGGACATTCCTTCAGCCAACGAACCTTCGATCCGGCCTCTGTTTCAGGTGGGGCAACGCGTGCGTGCACGGAACATCCATCCGATCGGGCATACGCGGCTGCCGCGGTACGC
>DATGGL010000101.1:0-7331 GCA_035308605.1 Bryobacteraceae bacterium | reverse complement strand
CCGACGCGGATGGGCAGATCGGTTACGACTCCGTCCAGCGGCGCGAGCGCGTCGAATTTCGCCAGAACGTCCTCAATGCGCGCGAGACCCGCCTGCGCCTGGCTTACCCGCCGCTGATACGACGCCAACTGAGCCGCGGTTTGCGCGCGCTGCACTTTCATCTGCGAAAGGCGGGCTTCGTTCTCGCGCACACTGGCCGTGGCGGAATCGTAATCGGCTTTCTTTTGATCGTAATCCTGCTTTGCAATTAGATTGTAATGGTAGAGTTTTTCCGAATTATCCAGCAGCAGCTTGGCGCGCCTTTGTTCGCTCCGAAAACGCTCCAGCGTGGCGTCCGCAGTCTTTATCGTTTCATCCGCTGCGCGCAGGCCCTCTTCGGCAGCGGCGGAATCGGCTTGCGTTGAAGCAACGGACGCTTTCTGGGCCTGGACGTCTGCCTGCGCCTGGACGTGTTCTATTTTGGCGACCACCTGATTCTTGCGAACGTGGTCGCCTTCTTTCACCAGAAGGTCCACAATCCGGCCCTGGGCGTTGGCTCCTATGTTGATATAATTCTTGGGCTTAATCTCACCGGATGCGGTCACCAGCGAGCTCAGATCACCCCGCGCCACCAACCCCGTCTGCACGGTGACCAAATCCCGCTGAGACCAGCGCATGCCGCCGTAGACACCGCCGGCGATGAGTAAAGGCAAGACAATCGCTAGTGTTATCTTCCACTTACGTTTCACTTGTGGGGATCTCTCCGTTAGGTAACGACGCTACTTATATCGACAAAGTTCCCGTAACGCTTCGCTCTCAATATTGTAGACGAGCGAAAAAGCGGTTTCTTGCCTAAAGGAGTGTAAAAGTCGATTGCCAAGGACTTGGCGTTAGCAGGTACCATGTTAGTTTCACCATGAAACTCCACAGCTACACCATCACTCAGGGCCGAGACCGGGCGCCCGCGCGCGCGATGCTCAAGGCGATCGGATTCACGGATGAGGACTTAAAGAAGCCCATTATCGGGATCGCCAACACCTGGATCGAGACCATGCCGTGCAACTTCAACCTGCGCGAGCTGGCCAAGCACGTAAAAGCTGGAATCCGCGCGGCTGGGGGCACGCCGATGGAGTTCAACACGGTCGCCATCAGCGACGGCGTGACGATGGGAACCGAGGGCATGAAAGCGTCGCTGGTGAGCCGTGATCTGATCGCGGATTCCATTGAACTGGTGGCCCGCGGGCATATGTTCGACGGCATCGTGACGATGGTCGCCTGCGACAAGACCATTCCGGCGGGCGCGATGGCGCTGCTGCGGCTCAATACCCCGGGGCTCGTACTTTACGGCGGGTCTATCATGCCGGGACATTATCATGGTCGCGATCTGACGGTTCAGGATGTTTTTGAGGCCGTGGGAGCGAACGCGGCGGGCAAGATCACCGACGCCGAGCTGCTGGAGATCGAAAATTCAGCGTGTCCCGGAGCCGGCGCGTGCGGCGGTCAATTCACTGCGAATACCATGGCCACGGTGATGGAGATGATCGGTCTTTCGCCGATGAACACCGCCGCCGTACCGCAGGTGGATCCGCGGAAAGAGAAGGTCGCGTACCGGTGCGGCCAGATCGTGGTGGAAGCGGTGAAAAAAGACCTTCGGCCGCGGACGATCGCGACTCGAAAGGCGTTCGAAAATGCCATCGCATCGGTGGCTGCGACGGGGGGGTCGACGAATGCCGTCCTGCATCTGCTGGCGATGGCGCGGGATGCGGGCGTCGATCTTTCCATCGACGATTTCCAAACCATCAGCGCGCGGACCCCGCTGCTGGTGGACCTGAAACCGGCGGGGCGTTTCGTCGCGGTGGACGTGGACAAAGCCGGGGGCATGGCCGTGATCGCGAAACGGCTGGTTGACGGAAAGTACGTGGACGGATCGGCAATGACGGTTACGGGACGCACCTTCGCCGAAGAAGCGGCCGACGCCAAGGAAACCGCCGGTCAGGAAGTGATCCGGCCGCTGTCGAATCCGATCAAGACATCCGGCGGCCTGGTGATTTTGAAAGGAAATCTGGCGCCCGAAGGCGGTGTGATTAAAGTGACCGGGCTTACGCGCAAGCAGCAGAGCGGGCCGGCCCGTGTGTTCGATTGCGAAGAAGAAGCCATGCAGGCGGTTACGAGCGGGAAGATCAAAGCTGGGGACGTGATCGTGATCCGCTACGAAGGACCGCGCGGCGGGCCGGGGATGCGGGAAATGCTCGGCGTCACTGGCGCGATTGTCGGGGCAGGATTATCCGAGAGCGTGGCGCTTCTGACGGATGGCCGGTTCAGCGGCGCCACGCGCGGGTTCATGATCGGTCACGTGGCCCCGGAGGCGGCCAGCGGCGGGCCCATCGCGGCGGTCAAAGAGGGCGATAAGATCACGATCGATATCGAGAAACAGAGCATCACCCTCGAAATTTCGCCTGAGGAGTTGACCGCCAGACTGTACGGATGGAAAGCCCCCGAGCCGAAGTACGCTTCCGGAGTTTTTCAAAAGTACGCCAGACTGGTCGGATCCGCCTCGCTCGGGGCCGTGACGAGTTAACGAAATTACGGCTTGGTCTGCGCCGGCTGGGTGCTTCCAGCGCCGACGTGCGGGTCGATCATCTTCTGCACTTCGGGCTTGGGCATCGCGCCGACGCGCTGATCGACCACCTTGCCGCCTTTGAAGAGCAGCAGCGTGGGAATGCCGCGGACCTGATAACGCATAGCTGTGGCGGGGTTTTCGTCGGTATTCAGCTTACCGATTTTCACCTTTCCGGCGTACTCGGACGCCAGTGCGTCCACCGTCGGCGTCATCGCCTTGCAGGGCCCGCACCAGGGCGCCCAAAAGTCCACCAGTACAGGGACTTCGGAGTTCAGCACATCCTGGTCGAACGCGCCATCTGTAAATTGCAAAGTGTTTTCACCGGCCATATTCTTATTCCTTTTAAGCTCCGCTACTTATGATGCTTGAATCGGCCCTTCGGATGCAACTATAGGGAATGGTAGAGGCGCTGGTAATCGCCGGCCGAAGCGTTCCAGGAGAAGTCCTTGACCATACCGCGGCGCATGCGGGCACGCCACCCTTCACGATCCCCGAATGCCGCAAATGCCTGGCGGACGGCTCCATACAGCGCGGCAGAAGAGTACCCTTCATACTTATACCCTGTATCGTCATGATCCACGGTATCCTCCAGACCGCCCGTCGCCCGAACGATGGGGACGGTCCCGTAGCGGAGGCTGTACATCTGGCTGAGCCCGCTCGGTTCATAGCGGCTGGGCATCACAAACATATCCGCGCCACTTTCAATAAGATGCGCGAGCCCGTTGTCGTATCCGATCCGGACGCCGAATTTGTCCGGGCGCGCCCGCGCGAAATCCCGGAACATACCCTCGATGCCGGGATCGCCCGAGCCGACGACGACCAGCGCCATATCGTCCTCGGCGAGCCGCGGTGCGATTTCGCCGACGAAATCCATCCCTTTCTGGTACGCGAAGCGCGAAACGATGCCCAGCACCGGACGGTCCGGCAGGTCGGGAAGATGCAGCTCGGCTAGAAGCGCTCGTTTGCAGATGGCTTTGCCGGAAAGATCGCGTTCCGAATAGTTGGCCGGCAGGAGGGGGTCGGTCTCCGGGTTCCATTCGGAATAGTCGACGCCGTTCAGGATCCCGGTCAGCTTGTAGGCGCGTGAGCGCAACAGGCCGTCGAGTCCGAAGCCGAATTCGGGAGTCTGAATCTCGCGTGCGTAGGTCGGACTGACGGTCGTGACGGCGTCCGACCATACGATCCCAGCTTTGAGCAGGTTGACGCGGCCGTAGAATTCGAGACCGTCCATGTGAAATACGGAACGGTCGAGACCAAGATCACCGAGAACAGCCGGATCGAAATTGCCCTGATATCCAAGGTTGTGAATCGTAAGCACGGTCTTGGCGCCGAAGTACGTCGGATCGCTGGCGTAAAGAGTGCGCAAATACAAGGCAAGCAGACCGGCAGGCCAGTCGTGCCCGTGAAAAATATCGGCCCGGAAAATGGACCGTCCAATTTCGAGCGCGGCGCGGTTCAGCAGACCGAACCGGATGTGATTGTCGAGATAGTCGTAGCCGGATTCGCTATAGATACCCGCGCGATCGTACAGCGGCGGACAGTCGACAAACAGATAGCGCACCCCGTCGCGGATCACCTGATCGATAGCGACCGTGAAGCGACGCGGGCCGATCGACAAGGGCATCGAGTACCAGATGCGCTCGGTTGGCGGTATCTGCGCGACGCGATAGCGCGGCAGAACGACGGCAACTTCTTCGCCTCGCGAAACCAGCGCGGCGGGAAGCGATCCCAGAACGTCGCCCAGTCCGCCTGTCTTGACAAACGGGGTGGCCTCGGAAGTGACCATCAGGATACGGGACATGGGTTATTTAGCGAGCAGGTGCTTTTGGACCTTGCCGAGCGCGTTTCGGGGAAGCTTGTCGACCGGCTCGAAACGGCGCGGTACTTTGAAGGACGCTAGCTTTTCGCGGCATCGGGCTTCCAGCGATCCGGCGTCAAAGGCGCCTCTCATGGCGCCGTGAATAACGACGAAAGCAACGGGCACTTCGCCGCGAACGCGGTCCGGCGCGGCGACCACGGCGGCCTCGGCAATCTCCGGCTGCTCCATCAGGAATTCCTCGATCTCGCGGGGATAGATGTTGTAACCGCCGGAGATGATCAGATCGCTGCGGCGGCCGCAGAGCGTGTAATAGCCGTCGTCCGAACGTTGGGCGATGTCGCCGGTCTTAAACCAGCCGTCGATGAAGGCGGCCTGCGTGGCGTCTTCGCGCTTCCAATATCCGGCACACACGTTGGGACCCTTAACCCAAAGCTCTCCGGTTTCGTCGATGCGGGCAGATATTCCGGGCAGCGGAAATCCGACTGTACCGGGCCGCCGCTCGCCCGCATACGGATTCGATGTGTTCATTAAAGTCTCCGTCATTCCGTAACGTTCGAGAATCGTATGGCCGAACAGGACCTGGAAATCTTGAAGAACCTGCGCGGGAAGCGGCGCGGACCCGGAGACGAAAAGCCGCACGTGGCTGCCGATTTCCCTGGCCGTTTCCGGAGCGGTTTCGAGGAGGCGGACGTAGACTGTCGGAACGCCAAAAAACAGCGTCGGGCGGAAGTCGAGAAACTGCGCGGTAGCGGTCTGATGATCGAACCGCTCGAGCAGGCGCATCCGGCAGCCCGAAACGAGCCAGCAGTGCAGGCCGTTTCCGAGCGCGTGGACGTGAAATAAGGGCAAAGCGAGAAGGAAACGGTCACGATCCGTAATCTGCCAGCAGGCGAGCAGATTCGCGGCGTTGACGGCGAAGTTGTTGTGGGTAAGAATCGCGCCTTTGGAGGCTCCCGTCGTGCCGGATGTGTAAACCAGCGCGGCGGGCGAATCTCCATCCAGGGCGGGGTATTCCGGGGTCTCGCCCGCTTCGGCGGCTAACTGGGGAAGCTCTTGCTCCGTGATCATGAGCTTCGGCTCGGCATCCGCCACGATGTGCGAAATTTCGCGCTCGCGATACAGAATGTTTACAGGCACGAAGATCACCCCGAGCTTGACGCAGGCAAGATACAGGTCGATCATCTCGATACGATTTGGGAGATAGACGCAGAGACGGTCGCCGCGCTCGAGGCCGCGGCGCACCAGCGCGGATGCCATCCGATTGCTGCGTGCGTCGATCTCGCCGAAGGTGTATTCCTGGCCTTCCCATTCGAGCGCAACCTGATCGCGGCGCGCGGCAAGCGACACATCGAAAAGCTGCCGAAGATTCATTCCCTATCAGTGTGCCGTATTCGCGACTCTCATCGGGCGCTGCGATTGTCTGGCGCCGCGTCTTTGCTCTGGGCACTATCTCATCGGCCGCGGAACCGGATGTCTTGAAGCGTGCGCGCCTAAGGCTGATTCGGCTGCGTCGGGGTCGGGCTGAAGGTGCCAGAGTTGGGCGAAGCGGTCGGCGATGACGAGGGTTGGTTCGAGCCGGTCGGGCCTTGTCCGGGAGGCGCGAGGCCATTACCCGTCTGCGGCTGCTGCTGGCCCGGAAGTCCCTGCTTCAGGTCAAAAATAAATTCCCACTCATTGTACTTCTGCCGGTCTTTGTAGACCTTGATGCTGGGACCTTTGAAGCTGGTGGCGACGCCGGCCAGTCCGCCGGCTCCAAGAGTGTTGTTGAAGGCGGAACCACTGTCGGCCGTTTGGGTCGGCTGTCGGAGCATGTTGTTGATCATTCCAACGGCCTGGTTCGACCCTCCGCCGGGAATCGCCGAATTGGGGTTGCCTGCCTGCGGGTTGAAGCTCTGTCCCGGAATCGTTGGGACAAGCTGATTCGGGTTGATCGGATTGGTTTGCCCCGGGTTCGCCGGGTTCTGTCCCGGAATTTGCGGGTTTTGGATTTGTCCAGGCAACCCTGGTGGTAAACCGCCAGGTAGCCCCGGCACCGAAGTTTGTCCCGGATATTGTTGCGCAGGATATTGTTGCGCGGGATATTGCTGGGCAGGGTTTTGCTGGCCGGGATATTGTTGACCTGGATATTGTTGAGCCGGATATGGCTGGTTGCCAAACTGTTGCTGCAAATTCTGCTGTCCCGGGAGTTGCTGTTGGCCAGGGATGTTCGGGGCGCCCGGCTGCCCTGTGGTTCCCGGAGTGCCTTGCGCGGGCGTCAGGAAGATCGGAGGCCAATTGCGCGGATCGTTGGGATCGGATGTGGGCGCGTTCTGATTCGCGCCGGACCCCGGGATCAGCGGACGATCGCTCGGTCTTCTGAAGACCGCCGCGTTCACTTCCGGTGGCGCGTTCGGGTCCGCCGTTCCAGTTCCGGCGGTAGCCGGGGTTGGGGTGGGATTCGGGGTCGCGCCCGTCGTCGTCAACGTGCCCGGCGCGTTCGGACCGGATGCGTTCTGCGGATTCTTATCATTTGGCGACGGCGGCTTTTGTACTTGAGAATCCGTCAACTGACCGGCGGCGTTCACATGAATCAGACGCCATTCGTCCTTTCCGGTCATCGGATCGATGTAGCGGCGGCGGAGAAAACGCTGATTGTTGGTATTTTCGAGATCCTCGATTTTGGACGGATACTTCTTGAACGCGACGAAATACATCTGGATGCCGCGCTTATATTGCTCGCCGCGGTCGATCAGCAATTGCTCTTTTTCGCGCTGGCTTTCGAAGGCAACACGAGGCAACTGCTGGTATAACATCAGCGCGACCACGGCCGCGAGCAGGAACACAATCAACAGAGCAAAGCCGCGCTCGTTTTTCCCGCGCCGAACTTGATACGCGCAAGTCACGAAGCGAGCTCCTCGATCAGCGGCAGCGTTT
>DATGGL010000100.1:0-2645 GCA_035308605.1 Bryobacteraceae bacterium | reverse complement strand
CAGGTGCTGCTCCCCCAATTCCTCCCGCAAACTCGGCGGCAGTAACAAGTCTTGATCCGGATTGTAGAGAATATATCGGCTCACTTCTGTGAGTCGATTTTTAATTTACTAACGTTACCGGTTTTCACACAGACTCTGTCGTGCGCGGTGCGGTGTCGGCGATGTGGGGGTGGGGGCGGATTGTCGTGCACAGAACCGCTAGCGGGAGGCTGGAATTGAAAGGGAATCTGGCATGAAATTGTGGATCGCGATCGCATTCGCTGCGCCGGTGATTGCGCTCGCGCAAGCCGACCTGATCCGCGACCTGGACGTCATGGTGCCGGCACGGGATGGAGTGATGCTCGCGACGGATATCTATCGCCCGGCGTCGGGCGAGCGGCTGCCGGTTTTGCTGCACCGGACCCCATACGACAAATCCGCCCGCGCGACCGTGGCGATCGCCGAGTTCTTTGCGCGGCATGGCTATGTTTCGATGATTCAGGACACACGGGGCCGGCATAAATCCCAGGGCGTGTTTTCGAAGTATTACAAGTACGACGCCTATGACGGATACGACGCGATCGAGTGGGCCGGAAAGCTTCCCTATGGCAACGGCAAGGTCGGGATGTGGGGCACGTCGTACGCGGCGCACACGCAGGCGGACGCCTCCAAGCTGAATCCGCCGAGTCTCAAGGCCATGGTGCTCAATATGGGCGGCATGTCGAACGCCTGGAATCATTCGGTCCGGTTTGATGGCGCCTTCGAGATGGGACGCCAGTTGACCTGGGCCTGGGACCAGATCTTGCAGGACACCAAGGATCCGGCTGTGCGCGAGCTTCTGACTAAGGAGAAAGCGGTCGACTGGTACAGCGCGCTGCCCATCCGGAAGGGGCTGAGCCCGCTTGCGATCGCCCCGAATTTCGAGGGCTATTATCTCGAGGAAGCCACGCGCGCGGACTACGACGACCACTGGCAGAGCATCGGGATGAATTGGGATCACTATTACAAGCAGACCGCGGACGTGCCGATGCTCCATGTCGGCGGATGGTTCGACATTTATCTGCGCGGGACCATCGAAAATTTCGAGCGGCTATCGGAATTGAAGAAATCCGAGATCCGGCTGATGATCGGACCGTGGACGCATCACGGCAACACGCGCCCGTTCGCCGGCGATGTCGATTTCGGGCCGGACGCCGCAATCACGGATTTCGACACCGATTTCCACTTGCGGTGGTTCGACCATTACCTGAAAGGCATGCCGAACGGGACCGAGAAACAGAGCCGCATCCGGATCTTCGTCATGGGAACCGGCGACGGTCACAAGGACAAAGACGGGCGGATGTTCCATGGCGGCGAATGGCGCGACGCGCCGCAATGGCCGCTGCCGGAATCGCACCAGACGGCTTATTATTTCCATCCTGACGGCACGCTTTCGACGACTCCGCCAAAGGCCGAAGATCGCGGGTCGACGACCTACACTTTCGATCCGGCGCACCCGGTGCCGACCATCGGCGGCGGAGTGTCGGCCCGGCTGCGGGACGGCGCGTTCGACCAGCGCGAGCGTCCCGATTTTCCGGGTTCGCGGGCACCGTACCTGCCATTGGGATCGAGAAGCGACGTGCTGGTCTTTCAGACCGAACCGCTGGCGCAGGACGTTGAAGTGATCGGACCGGTGCAGGTCGACTTATATGCGGCGTCCTCCGGCGTCGACACCGATTTCACAGCGAAGCTGCTCGACGTCTACCCGCCGAGCTCGGGGTTTGTCCGCGGCTTCGACATGAACCTGACCGACGCGATCATTCGGGGCCGCTATCGCGGCGGAGCGCTCAAGCAGGAGCTGATGACGCCGGGAACAGTGTATCCGCTTACCATTCGCCCTTTCGATACAGCGAATCATTTCAAGAAGGGGCACCGCATCCGCGTGGATATTTCGAGCAGCAACTTTCCGCGCTTCGATGTGAATCCGAATACAGGCGAGCCGTTGGGGGCGAACCGCAGGATTCTCGCCGTGGAGAATACGGTGTATCACAGCGCGAAGTACCCATCGCGGATCATGCTCCCTATCGTTCCCGCCAAAACCAAATGACGATGGATTTCATCGTCAGCGAATGGCGAGACGATGGCCCGGACCGAAACGCTGAGCTGGATATGTTGGCCGAAGTGCTGCATGCCGCAGTCCACGATGGCGCGAGCGTCAGCTTCATCCTGCCGTTCTCTGTCGAAGATGCGCGCCGGTTCTGGACTGACAAAGTATTGCCCGGCGTCGCGAGCGGATCGCGGCGGCTCTTGGTCGCGCGTTCCGGCGGACGAATCGTCGGGACCGTGCAACTCGAGCTTGCCGGCCAACCCAACCAGGAACATCGCGCCGAAGTTGCGAAGCTGCTGGTCCATCCCGACGCGCGGCGGCGCGGGATCGCGCGGGCATTGATGGCGGCACTGGAGGATCTGGCGCGGTCTCAGCGACGGACGCTGTTGACGCTGGACACCCGCACGGGCGATCGAGCGGAACCGTTGTACCTTTCCATGGGATATATTCCCGTCGGCCAGATCCCGCGTTTTGCGCGCGGGCCGCATTCGCCCAAGCTGGAAGCGACGAGTATCTTTTATAAAGAACTCGCCTAATCTAACTGGGCTTCCTTCAGCCACGCGACCAGCGGGCCGGTCCA
>DATGGL010000099.1:0-3657 GCA_035308605.1 Bryobacteraceae bacterium | reverse complement strand
TGTCGGGGGTGTGCTGGGGTCGCGGGGGTGTGGGCAGGCGGGCTGGCGGGGTGACGGGGGCGATGTACGAGAATCGGCGGGGGGGTGAGGGCCGGTTATTTTGTGGATAGGGTGTGGGCTACCGAGAGGTTGTGGAAACCGGTCCAGGTGTATTCGGCGGCGATTCCGGTGTTGACGGCGGTCCAGGTGTAATCGGCTGCGGGGGTTTTCCAGGCGCCGAAGAAATGGGTTTCCTGGAGGACGGCGGATACGGCGCAGGAGCCGGCTTTGATTCCAATTATGCGGCCCCATTGGGGCTGACCCTGCGAATCGGCGAGGAGGCCGTTGGCCTCGACGGCGCCGGCGGCTACGCCACGGCGGGTTGTGATGGTGTCGAAGGCCAGGCTCGCGGCGCAACCGGCGATGAGGGTCGCGCGGCGGATCCAGACGCGTTTTGAGATGGGCGGGCGCTCGCGGCCGCCGCCGGAGACGAGGAGATCCTCGGCATGAGCGGGGATGGACGCGAGAATCGACGAGAACACTAACACGCCGGCACAGAAATGTTTTGCCACGATGGTCTTATCGATAAAAGCCGGGGATTTTCGAGGGTGGGGACGAAGAATTCATCGACCGGGGGGGCGGGTTATGGCTGATTAGTGTTACGGAACAGCTTGGGACCCGCTTGCTGGCGCGCGCGGTTCGGTGCGAGGGGCTGATGACAATGGGGGGGATTTTAGGGGTCGAGTTTTTCGCGGGCGGCGTTGAATTCGCAGCCGAATAGGACGATTACCGAGAGGACGTACATCCACACGAGCAGAGCGAGTCCGGCGCCGACGCTGCCGTAGAGGACGTTGTAGTTGGCCACGTGGCTGACGTACCAGCCGAAGACCAAGGTTGCGACCAGCCAGAGCAGAGTCGCCAGCATCGCGCCGGGAAGAACCTGAGTAAACGTCTGCTTGCGGTTGGGACCGAAGTGATAAACCATCGCGTTGGCGAGCACGATGGATCCGGCGGCTACGACGAAGCGGAGGGCCTGGCCGACCAGAAGCACCCATCCGCGCAGCTCGGCTTCGGCGGGATACAGGTGAAGCCAATCGATGATGGCGCGTTCGCCGCGCTTGCCGAAGACGATCAGGGCGGATGCGCCCAGGACGGGCAGCGCGGACGTCAGGACCAGGAACAGCGCCATGCCTCGCTCTTTCAAGAAGGAGCGGCCGTTTGAGATTTTGTAGATGGCGCGGAAGCCTTCCATGAGGCTCATGAGGCTGCCGGAAGCGGCCCAAAAGGCGAGGATGGTCGCGACGATCAGAAGCGACTTGGGGCGCTGGCCGTGGACCACGAAGAGCATGCGAACGACGTCCTCTGAACCCGGCGGGACCACATCGTAAAGAAGACGGGCAATGGTCCGCGAGACAGCTTCGGCGCGGGCCTGGACGAGGATGGAGGCGAGCGTGGTGAGGATCGGGAAAAAGGAGAGCAGGCCGGAATAGGCCGCGCCTTTGGCGATTCCGAGGCAGCCGTCCTGATACAGCCCGACGGCGGCGGCGCGCAGCAGCGGCATCAAGCGCCCCCAGTGGCCGAGCTGAATCAAGTACAGGTTGGGCGACGTTGGAGTCATCCGGTATGCTGGCCTTTTGTGACAGGCTCCTCCTTGAGGGTAGCGAATCGCATTCCCGCGCGGTGGCAAACGGCGCTGCTGGCGGCGGGGCTCTTCGTGTTGAACTTTTACGTATGCCGCGAACTGTTCGGCATGGAGTATGTGTTCGACATGGGGTCCATCGAGAGCGCGTACTTCGGGATCGACCGGTGGGCGCTGGCGCATTGGCGGGACTTGCAATGGTTTCCGCTGTGGTACGACGGCATTCCATTTCAGAATGCGTATCCGCCCATGCTGCAGGCCGGCGTGGTGTTGTTCGCAAAATTGACGGGATTTTCGGTGCCGCATGCGCATCATTGGGTGATCGCGCTGGCGTATTGTCTGGGGCCGGTAGCGGTGTTTGCGCTGGCGATGCGGCTGAGCGGATCGCGGTTTGCGGGGTTCGTGGCGGGGCTGATTTATTCCTGCGTGTCGATGTCGGCGTGGCTGATTCCGATGATCGCGAAAGATTTGGGAAGCCGGTTCTATCCGCGGCGGCTGCAGGCGCTGGTGATCTATGGCGAGAGTCCGCATCTGGCGGCGTTGACGCTGCTGCCGGTTGCCGTGCTGCTGCTGGATCTCGCGCTGGAGCGGCGGCGGGCGGGGTATTTTTTGTTAACCGTTACCGGGATCGAGGCTACGGCGCTGACGAACTGGCTGGCGGCGTTTGCGCTGGCGCTGGCGATTGCGGCCTATATGCTGGCGCGCGACTTCCGATGGCGCGATTTTGCGTGGCTGGGGTTGATCTGCGCGGCGGCGTATGCGATCGCGATGCCGTGGATTCCGCCGTCGACGATTGCGACCACGCGGATGAACGCAAGCAATGCGGGCGGGGATTTTACTTCGGTGTACGGGGCGCTGCCGGTGCGCGGGGCGATTATCGTCGCCATGATCGCGGGACTGAAGCTGGCGCTGCGGCGGCTACCGGGATATTTGCAGTTCGGGATTTTCTTCGCGGCGCTGACGGCGATGCTGCCGCTGGGCGAGGCGTGGTTTGGGATCGCCATCGTGCCGCAGCCGGCGCGGTATCACTTCGAGATGGAGATGGGGCTGGCAATGCTGGCCGGGTTTGTGGGGTACGCGTATTTCAGGACGCGAGCCGGCTTCGTGATTCTGGTCCTGTTGGTCGCGATGATTTATCCGGTGAAGAAGTATCGCAATTACTCGCGGAGTTTCTTGATGCGACCGGTGGATATCACCAAGGCGGTCGAGTGGCGGACGGCGCAGTGGCTGAATCGGAACTGGAGCGGGGAGCGGGTGATGATGCCGGGATCGACGTCGGTCTGGCTGGCGGCGTTCAGCGATGTGCCGCAGCTTGGCGGCGGGTATGACCAGGGGGTGACGAATTTTATGACTCGCCTGGCGCTGTATGAGATTTACACAGACGCGGGCGCGGGCGAGCATTCGGCGGAGAATTCGGTTCTGTGGCTGAAGGCGCTGGGCGTGCAGGCGGTGGGAGTGAGCCCGGTATTCACGCATCCGAATAAATTCGACGGGGTGCTGGAGCCGTTGTGGCGGGACGGGGATGAGACGATCTATCGGGTCGGCGCGGCGCATGCGTCGCTGGCGAGGGTGGTGTCGAAGGCGGATATCGTGACGCGGACGCCGGTGAATGCGGCCGATGTCGATGGGCTGCGGGCGTATGTCGCGGGGCTGGAGAATCCGGAGATGCCGCGGGCGGAGTTTCGATGGACCTCGGCGCATTCGGCTCGGGTGGAGGCGGATGTGCGGGAGGGGCAGGTGGTGTCGGTGCAGATGTCGTGGGATCGGGGATGGCGGGCGGTGGTGAATGGGCGGGAGGTTGAGGTTCGCCGGGATGGGATTGGACTGATGGTGATGGAGCCGGGGAATGGCCGGGTGGCGATCGAGATGAGTAATGACGGTGGGGCGGAGATGCGGGTGGCTCGGTGGGTGAGCATTCTCGCTGGGGTTATTTTGTTGGGGGTGGTGTGGAAGGGGTTTGCTGGGGTGCGGGGGTCGGTGGGGTGCGGGGCGTCGTGATGGCCGTCGGGACCCGCTCACTGGCGTGCGCGGCTCGGTGG
>DATGGL010000098.1:0-22946 GCA_035308605.1 Bryobacteraceae bacterium | reverse complement strand
CTGGTGAACCACTGCGTGAACGATATCGCGGTGCAGGGCGCTACGCCGCTGTTTTTTCTGGATTATTTCGCGGTGGGCAAGCTGAACGCGCGCGTCGCGGCCGAAGTGGTTTCCGGCGTCGCCCGCGGATGCCGGGCAAACGGATGCGCTCTGATCGGCGGGGAAACCGCGGAGATGCCGGGTTTGTACGCGTCCGGCGAATACGATCTGGCCGGGTTTATCGTCGGCGTGGTAGAGCGGAAGCGGATGCTGACGGGCGCATCGATTCGCGCGAAGGATATTCTGATCGGACTGCCGTCGACGGGGCTCCATACCAACGGATACTCGCTGGCGAGGAAGCTGTTGTTTGAAATCGCGGGGCACAAGCCGTCCACAGCCATTCAAGCGCTGGAGGGAACCATTGCAGACGAGCTTCTTAAGCTGCATCGCAGCTACCTGAAGCCGCTGCGCGCACTGCACGACGCCGCGATACTGAAAGGAGCCGCGCACATCACGGGCGGAGGCATCACCGACAACACACCCCGCGTTTTGCCGAAAGGGCTCGCAGCAAGAATCGAGACGGGATCCTGGCCCGTGCTTCCGATCTTCGATTTGTTGCGCGGCGTCGGCGATATCCCGGAGGATGACTGGCGGCGGACCTTCAATCTCGGAATCGGGATGATCTTCGTGGTTTCGCCGCGCGAACTATCGAAGGCCGCGAAGATTCTGGATAAGCAGCGCGAGCCCTGGTACAAGATCGGCGAAGTGATTCGCGGCACGGGCGTCGAGTACCGGTAATCGAATGCGGCGGCTGGGTATTCTGCTCTCCGGGCGCGGATCCAATTTCCACGCCATCGCCGAGTCGATCCGGCTCGGAAAGCTGGACGCAGAAATCGCGGTGGTAATTTCGAACCGGGCGGATGCTCCTGGAATCGTGACGGCGCGGGAACTGGGGCTGAAGGCGGTTGTTCTTGCGTCCAAAGGGCTCGACCGCGAAATTTTCGATCGCGCGCTGGTGGAAGAATTACATCTAAATCAGGTCGAATTGGTATGCTTGGCGGGATATATGCGGATTCTCAGCGGGCACTTTCTGCGGGAATTCCCCAAACGGATCGTGAACATTCATCCTTCGCTGCTGCCGGCCTTCCCCGGGTTGGATGCGCAGCATCAGGCGATCGAGCATGGCGTGAAGGTTGCCGGATGCACGGTCCATTTTGTTGACGAAGGGCTCGATTCGGGTCCGATTATTAAGCAGGCCGCAGTGCCCGTGCTGGATGACGATACGGCCGAGTCTCTATCGGCCCGGATCTTGGTCGAGGAGCATCGAATTTACTCGGAAGCAATCGCTCTCGTGTTGTCGGGACGGTATCGGATCGAAGGCCGCCGCGTAATGCCGCTATGACGGTCCGGCTGAAATCTTTGGCTGTGACGTTGTTTCTGGCGCTGTGGTTTGTGGGGCAGACCTGGAGGGCGCTGCTTGCCGGGTTCACGGAAGACGATCTGATGAACATGTATGCGGCGTGGATGTTGCCGCTGCCCAAGCTTCTGATCGGGAACCTGACGCCGTTCACGGCGGTATACCGCCCCTTCGGATCGGTGTTCTATCGCCTCATGTACGACGCAGTCGGGCTGAATCCGGTGCCGTTCCGTGTAGCGGCGTACTCATTGCTGCTCCTGAACATCTGGCTGGTGTACCGGGTGATTCGTTCGCTGACCGGATCGGCGGAAATCGCGGTGCTGAGTGCGCTGTTGTTTTCTTATCACAAGCGATTGTTCGGGCTGTGGGTAAACGGCGGAACTATTTACGACATCCTGTGCTTCACTTTCTTTTGCCTGGCGCTGTGGCTGTATGTTTCTTTGCGGAAGGTGCGAGGCAATGTTGCCGGCTGGGGCCTGCTGGCGCTTTGCGCACTGTATACGCTGGCGCTGAATTCCAAGGAGATGGCGGCGGGCCTTCCCGTGATTCTCCTCGCTTACGAGCTCATTTATGAGTGGCCTGCGCGAAACGGATGGGCGAGATGGGTGTATGACCGGCGAGCGATCTGGATCGCGGCGGCGATGACGGTGGTCGCGTTCAAGTTCCGCCAGACCAAGGAGAGTTCTTTCCATGGGATTCCCGATTACGACCTGATCATTTCCGTGAAGCGCTACTTCGAGACGACGGTCCCGCTGGTCTCGCAGGTTTTCTTTCTTGCCGAGGATGCGTTTACTCCGGCTACAGTCCTGGCATTCTTTGCATTGCTGTGGGCCTTAGCATTCGCCTTGCGAAATCGGGCTCTGATGCTCGGCGCGGCGATCATTATGCTGGCGCCGTTGCCGATCAATTTCATTACTTATCGCGGATTTTTTGTGATGTACCTCCCGATGCTGGGATGGTCTCTGTATTTTGCGGCTGCGCTGGTGGTTTTAAAAGACTGGATTGCGTCGCGCTGGCCTCGTCTGGCGCATTTCAATGTCGCGCTGCTGCTGGCGACGGCGGCCTTTCTGTTCGTGGTCGAGCGGCGGGACGAAGTGTGGAATTTTTCCATCGTTGACGTGAAACAGACACTGATCCGCGGGATGCGAACGGATCTGTTGCGGATTCGTCCGGCGATGCAAGAACACGGAAGAGTCCTGTTGCTGACCCATGCGTTCGAGCCGGACAGCTTCGTTCCCATGTACGTCGTGCGGTTGCTCTATCACGCCCCCGACATCGCCGTCGATTGCGCGCAAAGTTCCAGGGCGCCCCGGCCGGTAAAGCTGGAGAATTATCATCTGGTGCTCGCGTACTGCGGTCAGCACTACGTGGAAGTCAACCAGTCGGTGTGCCCTGCTACTAAGTAGTCTTGACGAGTATATATATCGTTTGATATATATACTCCTGAATGCCTAGGCGCGACCCGAAGAGCTTTCTTCCGCTCAAAACGAACTGGTTCCACATTCTTCTCTCCCTGGCTGGCGAAGAGCAGCACGGCTACGGGATCATGCAGGAGGTCCTCGATCGGACCGGTGGAAAAGTCCGTCTGTGGCCTGCAACGCTGTACGGGTCGCTGAAACGTTTGATCGAATCGGAGTTGATCGCCGAATCCGAGGAGCGGCCCGCGCCGGAGCTCGACGACGCGCGCCGCCGCTATTACCGGCTGACGGATTTCGGCCGGCGCGTGCTCGATGCGGAGAGCGAGCGGATGGAAGAGCTGGTGCGCATTCTTCACCGGAAGCATTCAAAACGTGGACTGGAGGCCCTATGAATCCGTTCGTGTCGGTATGCATGTGGCTGTACCGGCGGTTGGCGCAAGCCTTTCCGCATGAGTTCCGGATTGTTTATGGCGCCGATGTGATTCAAATTGGCGAAGACGCTGTGGATGGGATCTGGGAGCAGCACGGATTTTTCGGCTTGCTGCACTTGATTGGAGATATCGCGGTGCGCGTTCCGGTTGAGTATATAACCGAGATGCGGCGGGATCTGATTTATGCGCTGCGGACGCTTGCCAAGTCACGCGGATTCGCGGCGGTCGGCATCCTCTCACTCGGCCTCGGAATCGGAGTCACCGCGGTGTCGGCGAGCCAGTTCTTTGGCATGATCCTGCGGAACACGCCCGGCGTGGAAGACCCGGACCAAATGGTGATGATCCAGGGCGCCTCATATCCTTATTTCGAACACTATCGAGATCAGCACGACCTGTTTGCAGGCGCCGCGGCCTTCCAGAATGCGGTTCCGTTCAACGTGTCGCTGCAAGGCGCGAACGCGAAGGCGGAGCGGATTTACGGCCACCTGGTTTCACCCGAATACTTGTCGGTCCTCGGACTAAAAGCCGCGCGCGGCCGTCTGCTGAGCCCTGACATTGACAAGCCCGGTTCGGCGCCGGTGGTTTTTATCAGCGACCGTTTCTGGCGCAATCGCCTCAACTCCGATCCGGACGCCATCGGCCGGACCATTCGGGTGAACGGACAACCAGCGATGATCGTCGGTATCGGGCCGAAGGATTTCCTGGGCGCGATGCCGTTCATTCCGGCGGATCTGTTTGTTCCGACCACATCGCCAGCCAGTCTCGCGCCGGAGTTAGCTGGCGATGTAATACACAAGCGCGACGTGAAATCGTTTGGTGTCTTGATGCGGTTGGCGCCCGGCGTTACGCCTAAAGCGGCCGAGGCCGGCCTGGACGCGATCACGCGGAATCTGGACCAGGAGACGCTCGATCCGGCGCGCAACGCCAAAGGACGGCGTATCCAGATCCTTCCCGGCGGGAAGATTCTGCCGGTTCCGCGCGAAACCCTTCCGATCATCACCGGGTTCAACATTCTGCTCAATGGTCTTATCCTTCTCATCGCATCGATGAACCTCGCAAACATGCAACTGGCGCGGGCGACGGCGCGGCGCAGGGAAGTCGCGATCCGTTTAGCGGTCGGCGCCAGCCGGTTCCGGCTGATCCGCCAGTTGCTTACCGAAAGTGTTCTTTTGGCCCTCTGTGGCGGGGCGGCAGGACTGGCCTTCGCCTACTGGGCCGCGAACGCCTTCCGCAAGGTCAAACTGCCGTATTCCTTTCCCGTGAATTTCGACATAACGCCGGACTGGCACGTGATGCTGGTTACGTTTGCGGTCGCTGTGGTTGCCGGAGTCGGATTCGGTCTGGCGCCGGCACTGGCGGCTACGCGAACGGACCTTGCTTCTACGCTGAAAGAAGGCGCGCTGGCGCAGATGCGCGGCTATCGGCGCTTCGGCATGCGCAATCTTTTAATGGTTGGCCAAGTGGCCGGTTCGCTCACGCTGCTGCTGATCGCCGGGTTCATCATCATCGGATTTGATAAAACCAGCGGCGTGGAAATTGCCTTTGACCCGAATACGATGTTTCTGGTCTCGCTCGATCCCGTGCGCGACGGATATTCGGCCGAGCAGGCCGCCAATCTGTTCGACGGTTTACCCGACCGATTGAAGCATGCTTCCGACATTCAGGAAGTCGTGCTGGCCACCGCGCCTCCGTTCAGCCCGCACGCTGGCATCTGGAACCTGAGCGCGCCGGCCGAGGCAGGCATGCCGGAACAATTGGTTCGCGGAGTTGCGAAAAGCGTGATCGGGGCCAATTACTTCGCCGCGCTGAATGCGAACATCCTCGCCGGTAGGGAATTCGATTTACGCGACCAGCGCACGGAGCCTTCTCCAGGCAAAGCTCTGCCGGCCATCCTGAATCAGACTGCCGCGCAAGCCTTCTTCGGCAATCGCGAAGCCATTGGACGGCGTATTTCCGATACCGGCAAATCATACGAAGTGGTGGGCGTCGTTAAAGACTTGTCGGCGCCGATGAGCCAGACCGGAGGGATGGGGTCCGGAACGATCGCGATCGTTCCAGTGGTATACCTTCCGTTCACGCGAAACGATTTCGCGCATCCGCCGGGCGGAGGCATGATCGTCATGATTCGCGCCAGAGGCGGCGCTGACGCCATGCAAAGTGTTCGCGCCGAGATCGCGACCATCGATCCCAACCTGGTTCTGTTCAATGTCCGCACGTTGACCGAGCAGGTGGCCGACACAGTCTCCTATCTGCGGCTGAGCACCACCATCTACGCGGGCATCGGAACCTTCGGTTTGATTCTGGCGGCGATCGGACTGGCGGGTGTCACGGCATATTCCGTCGCCCGGCGGCGCAAAGAGATCGGCATTCGCATGGCGCTGGGCGCGAAGAAGGCCCAGGTGCTGCGTCTGGTTCTGCGCGAAGGCGGGGCGCTTGTGGCGTTCGGCTGTGTCCTCGGGTTGGCTGCGGCCTACGGATTGTCGCGGGCGCTAGCGGCGTTCAGCAATATCTTCGGTCCGACGTTTGCAGCCGGGACCAAAGATCCGCGGCTGGTGTTCGGCGCGCCGCTGCTTCTGGCAGCCCTGGCGATGCTCGCGTGTTATTTGCCAGCGCGGAGATCGACGCAGATCGATCCGCTGAAGGCGCTACGGGAGGAGTAAGGTTAAACTACGCTTGCTTCGTGGCTTCAGGAATCCGCGCTGGGCGACCCACAAAAAATGGCTCCCTGCGGAGGAACTTCAGCGGATCCGGGCAAGCCCACTGGCGCGGTGACCAACGTGGCCGGAGGCGAGAAGCTTCACATCAAGCTTCGGGAGACGATTTTTCATCCCGGCTTCTATCGCGTTGCTCTCGCCGTGAACTCCCGCGACGAACTGCCGCCTGACCCGGAAGTGAAAACCGAATCGACGGCCAAAGGACCGCGCTCCCTGTCCGCGTCGATTCACTACCCGGCCACTCCTCCCATTCTTGCCGACGGCTTGTTCCCGCACACCGCGAAAATGGATAAAGAAGTGGAAACCGATGTCGACATCCCCAACATCAGTTGCTCCAAGTGCACTTTGCAGATCATCGAGTTCATGGCCGCTCACGGATTGAACAAGGACGGCGACTACACCTACCACCATTGCGCGGTCCTGCAAATCCGGGCCAACCCGGACGAGCCCCTCGACGCGCGTTACCCCGTCGAGAAGAAGTAGGGTTATTTGCTTTGCGACAAGATCGATTTCGCCGCGGCGCGGCCAGTCCGAATACAATCCGGAATGCCGATCCCATCGTAAGCGTTGCCGGCTAAGTACAATCCCGGAACCCGGCTGGTGCGCTCCTTGATCTCTTTCACGCGCGACGCGTGCCCCACCGTGTATTGCGCCATCGATCGTGGCCACCGGGAAATCATGTGAAATAGCGGCTTCGCCGTGAGGCCCAGAATTCGCTGTAATTCATCCCGGGCGATCGCGATCAGTCCGTCGTCGGATTCGTTCAGCACCGCTTCGTCTCCAATGCCGCCGAAGAAACACCGCAGCACGACGCGGCCCTCCGGCGTCCGAAACGGAAACTTCGTCCCGACGAAGGTGCACGCGGCCAATCTTCGCCGCTCCCGCTTGGGCACGAGAAATCCAAATCCCGCGTGTTGCCCATCGAATTCCGACGCCTGATAAATCAGGGAAAGCGTCAGCGAGGAACTGTACGGAATCTCCGTCAGCTTCTTCGCCAGCCCCCCATCCAACCCGTTCAGCATCTCAGCCGCCGACCACGCCGGACAGGCCACGATCACGTGATCCGCCTGGATCCAATCGCCGGCCACACGCACACGGAATCCGTTTTCGATGGCCTGGACGGTCTCGTTCCGCACATTCAAATCCTTCGACAAAGCCTTGACCATCGAGCCCAACCCGCTCTTTAGCGTCCGGAACAGCGACCCTCCGGAAGAAGACTGTCCCTTGGCCGCCATCACCGCGCGTCCCAAGCTCCCGGTTTTCTTTTCCATCTCCAGAAACCGAGGAAGCACGCTCGCGACGCTTAACTGCGCCGGGTCGCCGCCATACACACCCGAGAGCAGCGGCTCCGCCAGATAATCGAGAGTCTCCGTTCCAAAGTGGTCGATCACGAAATCCGCCACGCTGCGATCCGTGCCCGGACCGGGTCTCCGCAGCAGTTCTAATCCCATGCGGATCTTCGTCGCCCAGCCCAGCAGCGGCGACTTCGCCATCGGCATGATCTTCGACGGCACGATCATCATCACGCCATCCGGCAGCGCGACCAGCTTGTGGTTTTTCTGAATATATGTGGTCCGCTGATGATCGTTGGAGCCAATCACTTCGCGCTCGAGGCCCAGATCCTTGATCAGCGCCAGCGCTTCCGGTTTTGCGCTGAGGAAGCTGTCGGGGCCGCAATCGATGGTGCAGCCTTCCCATTGGCGCGTCTCGATGACGCCGCCCAGTCTCGGCTGCTTTTCGAAAACGATCGTTTCGACGCCGGCGCGGGTCAGATCGTAAGCCGCCGAAAGTCCGGCGATGCCGCCTCCGACGATTACGACGCGCGGCATCGAAACTTACGGCTTGAACTCGCGCACGATCTCCACGCACGCCTTGACGTTTTCAACCGGCGTCTCCGGCAGAATGCCGTGACCCAGGTTAAAAATGTGCCCCGGCCGCGATCCGGTGCGCTTCAACAGCTCATGTACCCGCGCGCGCAATTCTGGAAGCGGAGCCATAAGCACCGCCGGATCCAGATTGCCTTGTACGGCCGAGCGATACGAAATATCCATCCACGCCTGATCGATATTAATGCGCCAGTCAACGCCCATCACGTCGCCGCCGGCGGCATGCAATTCGCGAAAGAACCCTGCCGCGCCGGTGCCGAAGTGAATCACCGGAACGCCGGCAGCGCGAATTCGTTCGATCAGGGCCCGGGAATACGGCGCGACGTATCTCACGTAATCGTCCGGCCCCAGCGCTCCCACCCAGCTATCGAATACTTGAATGATGCGGGCGCCTGCGGCGACCTGCAGCACTCCGAACGCGCCCAGCACGTCCACCAGCTTGCCCATCAGACGGCGCCACAGCGTCTCGTCGCGATACATCATCTGCTTGGTCTTCACGAAATTTCGCGAAGGCCCGCCTTCGATCATGTAGCTCGCCATGGTGAACGGAGCGCCTACAAAACCGATCACCGGCACACGACCCGCCAGCGCCTTTACGACGTTCTGAACGGTCTCGCCGACGTACCCAAGTTCGTCGGTATTCGAAATCGAAAGACTGTCGATATCGCTCGACGTGCGCACCGGATTGTCGATCACCGGCCCTTCGCCGGCCGCGAAGCGCAGCTTCAATCCCATCGGTTCCACCGGCAGCAGCAGATCCGCGAAAATGATCGCGGCGTCGACGTCGAGAATCTCGACGGGTTGCAAGGTCACCTGCGCCGCCAGATCGGGCCGCTTGCAGATTTCCAGAATCCCGTGCTTTGCCCGGATTTCCCGGTACTGCTTCATGTACCGCCCGGCCTGCCGCATAAACCACACGGGCCGTACATCGGTCGGCCGGCGGCGGCAGGCATCGAGAAAGCGGCTGTTCATTGGAGCCACGCGCATCAGTTACTCCCTCAATTAATACTCAGAAAAGACGCAAACGTTCGATTGGGTCGATCTGCCGAAACCGCGGTGCCGGCGAGAAAGGCGCCGCTTTCAGACTTCAAAATAACGCCTTCAGATCAAATAGCGAAGGAGCGTCCCTTCCACAAAGTTAGCACAGCGGCTTTCAGGAAATCGTGTTTTTTTCGGTTCTAGGACGCCCACGTTTGATTCTTTTAAGAATCTGCGGGACTTTGGCGCCCAACTCCGCCGGCAGGGCCGCTTCAAAGTACAGATCGGGCGTGTGAAAAAGCTGAAGACGTTCGGCTAACTGATGACGCAGGAACTGTTTAGCGTGGGTGATCGCATCCAGGGTAGCGGCCTGCTCTTCCGGCGAGCCGGCAAGCACCAGACGGATGTGCGCGCGGCGAAAATCCGGCGAAAGCAGCACCTCAGACACGGTCGCAGGGCCCACGCGCGGGTCCGACATTTCATAGCCAATGAGCTCGTCCAGTTCTTCGCGAATGCTTTCCGAGACGCGCTCGGTACGATGCGGGTCCAAGCTTCAGGATAACGTCGGCATGTCAGACGCACAAGGAGTACCGGGGCACAAAGGCATACCACCCGTAACTTCGCCCTCCCTTGCAAGAGAAATTGTAAAGTTTACGGGGCCCGGCCTGCGGGAAATCTTAAGAAACATGTGGAGGCTGATGTGTTTGCGGGAAGAAATGCGATTGGCATGAGGGTTGCAACCTGCAATCGCGAAGGATCGGTAACCGGGGGCAAGCTAAGAGCCGGTCCGCAAAGGAAAGTAAACTCATGTCAAATAACGAACTGGACAAGTCTGTCGAAACACCTAAATCTTCTAAGGGGCACGCCGTAGCCATCGGAATCCTTGGCGCCGGCCTGGTTGTCGCCCTCGCCGGCGACGGCTATCTAATGAATCAGTCGAAAGAGCTGAGGCAGGATCTCGCGACCATGCAGAATGGGACGCAAGCGCAAATCAGCAAGCTGGGAGAATCCACCACGACGCTCCTGCAAGAGCGTTTGCAGGCCATCGACGAACAACTCAAGGACACGCAGGGCGCCGCGGACAGCGCCGTCAAGCGCGCCCGCAGTGAGGCGATGAAGCAGTCGAAAGCGCTGACGCAGCGGCTGGAAGAGCAGCAAAAGGCCGTCGCGGGCGAGATCACAGAGTTGAAGGATGCCACCACTACCGCAAACTCGAAGATCTCTGACGTCTCCAACGACGTGACCGGCGTAAAGACGGACGTGACGGGCGTGAAGGCGGACGTAGCCTCGACGCAGAGCGACCTGGAAAAAACGAATTCCGACTTGAAGCGCGCCATGGGCGACATGGGCGTGATGAGCGGCCTGATCGCCACCAATTCGAAAGACCTCAACGCCCTGCGCGAACTGGGCGAGCGGAACTACTACGAGTTCGATTTGAAGAAGGCCGCCATGACCCAGAAGGTCGGCAACGTGACCCTGACCTTGAAAAAGTCCGACCCCAAGCGCAATCGCTACACCGTTGAAGTGATGGCGGACGACAAGCGGGTCGAAAAACGGGACAAGACGATTAACGAGCCCGTGCAACTGTATGTCAGCGACAATCGCCAGCCCTACGAGATCGTAGTGAACCAGATCCGCAAGGACGAAGTGGTCGGCTACATCTCTACGCCGAAGGTGAAGATGGCGCGGCGCTAAACAAACCCGCTTGCTGCCGCGCGCGGTTCTGTGTCGATCACACCGAACCGCGGGTGGTAGTGAGCGGATTTCCTTCTGCTCGGTTTCGGAGGACCATCCGTCAGGCATGTGCGCGCGATCGAATTATGAGTTGCGCGCCCTTGCCCGGATGGGAGTTATCATCTCTAAATCACTCTGGCTAAAATCAGTTCCGCCAAAATCAGTACAGCGAAATGCGGCCTGCTCATTACCGCTTTTGCGCTTCCTCTCCTTTCTCAATCGGTAACAGTCTATTCCGAGTTCGCGCGGATCAGTCCATCGGGCGAAGTCATCGCTCCGGCCGCTCCGCGCGAAATTCTTTCTCCGGCGGTGGTCCGCAACGGATTCACTTCCTTTCAGGTGGTCGTGCGCGTGCCTAAGAACACGCCGTACTGGTTGTACATCGGAGAAAATCCGATGCATGCCGCCAAAGTCACTCTGCATCGCGCCGCCGGAGAGAACCTGGAGCCCGTGGACCTTCCCTATCAGGGCGACTCGACGCAGACTTTCTGGCTGGACGTATGGCTCGACGACGATGCTCCGGTACGTCGGATCAAGATCGAGCCGCAATTGAGCCTGAATGGATCCGACACCGATCTCGGCTGGATCACTTATCCCATGGAAGTCCGCGTGATGGATGCAAGAATCCCGAACGTTGCGGCTCGGAGCGAGTGGTACATGACGACGTTCCTGTGCGGACCGGGCGCTCCATTGGAACGCGAAGATTCGCCCGCGCAACCGTTCCACTCCCGCAACGAGCGCCAGGACATTGCGCTGGCCGAGAAGGCTCCCAAGCCCGAGCTGCTGCGTATCGCTGGCGGATGCGACTTTTCACACAAGGACGACCCGGAATGGTACTTGAGAATTCGCGATTATCTATTCCGCATGCGTTAGACCCATGGGGTAAACTGGGAGCACAACCCTCAACGGAGAGATGGCCGAGTGGTTGAAGGCGCACGCTTGGAAAGCGTGTTTAGGGGAAACTCTAACGAGGGTTCGAATCCCTCTCTCTCCGCCATTTTCAAAGCTCCGCGGGTTGCCTCCAGGCTCTACCCAATAACGGGCCAACCGTTCTATTCCGAGAAATGTCCGCCTGTCCCGGATTTCCTTCCACTTCCCGCCCCCTTCCAGGGAAAAAGTGTAACCCATGTCTCCGGTACGTTCTGTTACCTTGTCTCAGGCCGGTCATTCAAGGGTGGCTGATCACTACAAAAAATCACCAAGGTGCCGACCTATTTACGTGCCGAACCTGCAGAGGTCTTTTCACGCCTGACGCAATCTGTTCTTGCGGAGAAATTCCGCACCGCATATTTTGCCCAATTCGGATTCGACAACACTATATGATCGCCGCTAAGCAGGCGGGAATGACAAACTAGTACCGCCATCGAATCCCCTATCGCAAGCGAAGCATCAAAATCAATGTGAGGCTGACCCAGAAAATTGACGGGACCCGATTCGAGGTCTACGCGCGCGAGAAAGGTTTTAAGAAGTATGCGAAACAGGGGTCCGTCTACGCGGGCGACTTCCAATTCGTTCCACTCCTCGGCGACGGAGTTATCCGTCCGAAGAAAACACCGCCCGAAGGGAAAGAGTGGATCAGAGATTACAACCATCACTACTGGGAAGTTTCACGGCAGGAACTTCTCGATAACTCGACTTCCGAACTTGACCAGTCAAATGAACCAACAAAAACTAGTTAGGCCATTAAAACTCCCTCCGAGAGATCCTGATTACGTTTGCCAGAATTGTAAGTGGCGATGTTGGGTCGCGCAAGAAGGGTATGCCTTTGGGCACGACACGCATGAGATCAAATGCAAGAACTGCGGCATTCTCGTAGCAAACCACGACACGACGGGCTATGTAACCGAATCCTGGAAACCACCAGCATCCTAGAGCCCCACCGAAACCATTTCTACCCTGAAATGTTCTTTCGTCTTTTCTACCCTTTCCCGCCCAAGAAACCGTCAAACCTGAGAATCGTGCGCCCTCGCGCGTGTTGTAGAATCAATAACTTCCGTGTTCTCAACACCTCACGCGCCTCCGAATCCTCCTCCCCATTGATTTTCGTGAACTGATCGTTACGCAATATTATCGACCGGTCATCTGCTCCAGTCTTTCCGGATAGCGAGCGCCCTGCACCGCGATCTTCGAGGCGGCTGCATCAATGTCGCGAAGGTCGTCTGGGGTGAGTTCGACGGAGAGCGCTCCGATGTTTTCGTCCAATCGGTGCAGCTTCGTCGTGCCTGGGATCGGCGCGATCCACGGCTTTTGCGCCAGCAGCCACGCGAGCGCGATCTGCGCCGGCGCCGCTTGTTTTTGTTTCGCGATGCTGTCGAGCAGGTCAATGAGAGCCTGATTGGCCTTGAGAGCTTCCGGCGTGAAGCGAGGCAGTGTGCTGCGG
Organism: Bryobacteraceae bacterium; assembly: GCA_035308605.1. GTDB lineage: Bacteria > Acidobacteriota > Terriglobia > Bryobacterales > Bryobacteraceae > Palsa-187. Next base: position 10,009 of record DATGGL010000098.1, on the reverse strand, counting down.
AAGTCGGAGCTGTCGAACTTCGCGTTTTCGTCGATCTTGCCCGTTAGGAAGCCCTTACCCAGAGGACTGTAGGGGACCAGCCCGATGCCGAGTTCCTCGAGCATCGGGATCACTTCGGCTTCGGGGCGTCTCCACCATAGAGAGTATTCGTTCTGAAGCGCGGCCACCGGCTGGACTGCGTGCGCGCGACGGATGGTTTGCACGCCTGCCTCCGAGAGGCCAAAGTGTTTGACCTTGCCTTCGCGGATCAGGTCCTTTACCGTTCCCGCGACGTCCTCGATCGGCACGTTGGGGTCAACGCGATGTTGATAGAGCAGATCGATAACGTCAGTCTTGAGGCGCTTGAGCGAGCCTTCGACGGCCTGCCGGATGTGCTCAGGCTGGCTGTTCAGACCTGCCGCTCCCGGGCGATGATCGCTGCCACTGAAGTCGAACCCGAATTTCGTGGCGATCACCAATTGCTGGCGGACAGGAGCGAGTGCTTCGCCCACCAGTTCTTCGTTGGTGAACGGGCCGTAGACCTCGGCGGTGTCGAAGAAAGTGATGCCGCGGTCGACCGCGGTGCGGAGAAGCGAGGTCATCTCCTGCTTGTCCTTGGGCGGGCCGTAAGAAAAGCTCATCCCCATACAGCCGAGGCCGAGAGCCGAAACTTCCAGGCCGCTTTTTCCCAGTTTGCGCTTCTGCATTGTGTCTCCCTTTGGGAACTGATTCCCTCTTCTCCAGGTTAGAATCGAACGTCCTGGAAACGATATCCCGATTCTTCCGATTTATTGCCTATTTCTCTTGGGTGGTTGATCCAGCCCCCGAGCTCGCGATTATCATGAAGTAGAGAAAGCGAAACGGGTACCATGAAAAACCGTACTGAAGCAGCCGATGAATTGCGCGCGGAACTGGCTCGCAAGATTGCCTTGTCGATTGGCTCCGCAGAGAACCGGGTAACCGACGTCCCCGGGTTGACGCTCCACCGGAGGGCCGCTCCCACCGCTCCGTGCTCGATCACCTACCAGCCGGGGGTGACGGTGATCGCGCAGGGCCGGAAGCGAGTAGAGCTCGGCCGAAATATTTTTATTTATGATGCGTCGCGGTTCCTGCTGACGTCCGTGGACTTGCCCGTCGTCAGCCGGGTGATTGAGGCAAGTGAAAAGGCTCCCTGCCTGGCGTTGTCGCTCAGATTGGAAATGCCGATGGTCCGGGAACTTCTCAGCCGGGAAGAGATTGAGGTAGCCGAGAGGCCGTCTGATAGCCCTGGCATGGCCATCGGCGAAACCACCGTAGAATTCCTCGGCGCGTGCTGCCGGCTGGTGGATTTGCTGCGGACGCCGCAGGATATTCCCTTTCTCAGCGGCCTGGTGCAACGCGAGATCATCTATCGAATCCTGCAGAGCGCGGAGGGCGCGCGCCTTCGAGCGATTGCAACCCTGGGAGATCAGAGCCAAAGGACGGCGAAAGCGATCGCGTGGATCAAAGCGAACTACGCCAAGGCGCTACGCGTCGATGAACTCGCGGAAGTCGCGGGAATGGGTGTTTCCACGCTGCACCATCATTTTCGCATGCTCACCGCCATGAGCCCTCTTCAGTATCAGAAGCAGCTCCGCTTGCAGGCGGCGCGGGGCCGCATGCTCATGGATGGTCTGGATGCCGCCAGCGCCGCCTTCGAGGTCGGATACGAAAGCGCCAGCCAATTCAATCGTGAATACAGCCGTTTCTTCGGTCAACCGCCCATGCGGGACATTCGGACGCTTCGCTCGCCAAGCGCTCTGCAGCTGGAGTCGGTCAGCTCATAATACGCTGTCCGATCGTTGGCGCCACGCGCGGTGGGCCTTGCTTAGGAAGACTTCGAGGTTCGTCCGAACAACCCCAACAGGCCTCCGAGAGAGGTGCTCTTTTTCGAGGGCTCGGCGCGGCCACCCAGGCGATCGGCCAGTTGGGCGATGCCTTTGCCGAAGGATGTGTTGGAGGGCGCGGGCTTGCCTTCCATCAGCGATTTTTGAACGGCTTCATAATCGCTGGGAAGAATATCGAAGACATCGGTGTGAAGCGCCGTGCCGATGACTTCGCGGCTTAGGCCTACGTCGCGGTGATAGCGGTTCACCAGCAGCTTGATCTTCCAGCGGCCGATGCGGTTGGTGTCCAAATAAGACAAAGCCCGTTGCGCGGCCTGCAACGCCGGAAGCTCGTTGGTGGTGACCAGCAGAAGCTCCGTGGATAGACGCGCCATGTTCAGATTCCAGTCCCCGTATACGCCTCCGGCATCGGCGACGATCACGTCGTAATGCTGGCGCGCGAAATCGAGCACGGGCGCGGGATCGTGCAGGTCCTGGGTGCCTTCCACCATCAGCTCCGGCGCAAGCATGACGTCCACACCGGCTACGGAAGTCACCATGGGAGCCCACAGATCCTGATCCAGCTCGTGGGAGCGGTTCAGGGCGTCGAGAAAACTGAAGGTGGACTTGATTTTCAGCAGAAACGAGAGCGTTCCGGTGAGCGGATCGAGGTCGGCCAGCAGAACTTTGTTGGCGCCCAGGCGCTTCCATTGAAAGGCCAGGTGGCAGGCGACGGTAGTGGCTCCGCACGCGCCTTTAGCGGGCATCACGGCGTAAATCTTGGCGGGCTCTTTGCCGGAACCCTCGGCCACCGGCTGCAAGCGGGCGAGCTTGCCCATCGCGGCGTCAATCTGATCGCCGGTAAAGGGATGGATCAGAAAATCGGCAGCGCCAGCGCGCAGACAGCGGAGGATGAAATCGGGTTCGTTTCCGTGAATCAGCGCGATTACGTTCACGCCGCCGGCGCGGGTCATTTCGCCGAGAAGCTGGAGCGCCGTTTCGCGCTCTGTAACCATATCCAGAAACACTACATAAGGAGCGCTGCCGCCCAGGGCTCCGGCCAGATCGCGCGGCGAGGGATAGCTGCGGAGGTAGCTGACGGGAACGGAACTAAGGTGCGCCTGAAGCAGGCCCCCCAATTCGTCCGCCATACGTGAGTTGGGGCTGATGACGACGGCGCGTCTGGAGGCGGAAGAGGGAGCCTCACGCTGCATGGGGATCGGCGGACCAGTTTGGAATCGGTTCCAAAGAAGTAATTCGACTAGAAGCGATCATAACATGAGAGCCTTCCGCGCTTCCGCCAACTACAAGCAAGAGTGATACCCCCGGGAGCATGGCTCTGGCGATCAGGCTTCTAAGAAACGGGCGTAGGGCACGTTACCTTATGCCGTTTGGTTTTACGACGGGAGCCCTAGGATGCCGAAAATACCTCGGTTGGGGATCAAGGTAATTCAATTGAGGACGAAGAGAACGAAAGGGACCAAAGAGGTAGCCACGTGAGTTCAATGACCCTGACCACCCCCAAGACTGAGACAACCTATACGGGAACTCGTGACGAATCGAGCAGCGTGCGGCGATCGGAGGCGGTGAAAACCGTCTCGATCTGCGACACACAGCCGGTGACCGCCGAAGGGATTCGGATTCTTCTGAGCAACTGTCCGGATCTGAAGTTTCTGGAAGGAATAGACTCGCTCGAAGCCGCCATGCAACTGGCGCGAAGTTCTCCTCCGGATGTTCTGATCCTGGACAAGGCGTTCGGGATCCAGGCGATCCTGGACTGGCTCGCCATCGTGTGTGGAGACTCGCACACCGAAGGCGGGCGGGAACAAGGCGGAACGGCAGCCACCCGGGATGCGCCGGATCTGGCCATCGTGGTGTGGGGTGTGTCGGTGACGGAGGCCGAGGCGCTCCGGTTTCTGCAGGCAGGCGCGCGCGGTATCCTGCGCAAAACCGCCGGCCTCGCGGCGATCGCGGCGTGTTTGCGGACGGTTGCCGGCGGGCGAAGCTGGATGGAGGATTGCGTTTTTCGTGACGCGGCGCGGTCGGACCGGTATCCGCGCAGCGAATTGACGGCTCGCGAACAACAGGTGCTCGAGCTGGTCGAGCAAGGCTGCAAGAACAAGGAGATCGCCCAGGAACTGGGGATCCGTCCCGGGACCGTGAAGATCCATCTCAAACATATCTTTGAGAAGACCGGCATTCGCGGGCGGTACGGTCTCGCGCTTAACGGATGGAAAGACCGGAGGAACGCCCCGGTGCCGGCGTAGGAGCGGGCGAACAGGTCGGGAGCGCTCACCGGCGTTCGCGATTCGGTGCTTGAGTCTACACAACCGGGCGCGGCAGCAAGCGGGCCTGGTGGCTTGTCACTCAACGGCCTTGTTTTGCACAGGGTATCCTTAAGTTACTGTGCGAATTTTTCTCGGTCTCGCGCTTGTCTGCGCTGGCCTGCGAGCGCAATCTCCGCTGATCAAGATCCTCTCCGGCGAGCTTGATCGAAATTTTACCGTCCTCAAGGAAAAAGGCCAGCCTCCGCCGTATTTCATGGCCTACGAAGTCACGGATGACGAGGCCGATGTGGTATCGGCGAGCGCAGGGTCGCTCAGCAGCCAGAATCACGTGCATCACCGGCTGCTTGACGTGACGATGCGGGCGGGCAGTCCTCAGTTCGATAATTATCGCCGCGTGGGAAATGACCGGCCGCGGTTCACGCCCGGTTCGTCGATTCCGCTCGACGACAATCCGGTGGCGATCCGGCAATTGCTGTGGCTGGCGACTGATCGCGTGTACCGCGCGGCATCGAACCGGCTGATCCGGTTGAAGGGCGATGACAAGCTGCGCGCCCAGGCGAGCGATACTTCCGACGATTTTTCAAAGGAGGATTCGCAGACTTTTTCCGCGCCGACCCCAAAATACAAATTTGACAGCGCCGACTGGGTGAAGCGTCTGCGGAAGCTGTCGGGCGAGTTCATGAAATATCCGGGCGCGCTGAATTCGAATGTCGCGGTGGAAGCCGAGCGAATCGCGACGACCATGGTTTCGACCGAAGGTACCCGGCTCGAGTTCGGGCGGCTGTTCGCGCGCTTGATGATCACGGCGCGCGGCAAGGCAGCGGACGGTATGGATCTGACAACCATGGAGAGTTTCGAATCGGACGATCCGGGTAAGCTGCCCAAGGACGACAAGATTCTTGCGGCGGTGGAATTGGCGGGTGCGAATCTGTCGAAGCTGCTGCGTGCGCCGCCGGCGGATCCGTTTGTCGGGCCGGCCATTCTATCGGGCCGGGCCACCGGAGTCTTTTTTCACGAGATTTTCGGTCATCGCGTGGAGGGGCATCGGCAGAAAGACGAGAACGAGGGCCAGACCTTCACGAAGAGCGTCGGAAAGCCGGTGCTGCCGGAGTTTCTCTCCGTGGTCTTCGATCCGACGCGCTCGGATTTTCAGGGCGTCGCGTTGAACGGTTACTACCAATACGACGACGAAGGCGTAAAGGCGCGACCGGTGACGGTAGTCGAAAATGGGACTCTCAAGACATTCCTGATGTCGCGCGCGCCCATTCAGGGATTTCCCCAATCGAACGGACACGGACGCAGGTCGCCGGGCGCGGAAGTGGTTTCGAGGCAATCGAATCTGTTCGTCGAATCGTCGAAGAAAGTCAGCGATGCCGAGTTGCGGAAGATGCTGATTGACGAGGTGAAGCGGCAGAACAAGCCGTATGGATTGCTCTTCGATCAAGTTGTCAGCGGATACACGACGACGGCGCGCCGGGGATTGCAGGCCTTCACCGTGGTCCCGTTGGTGGTGTACCGCGTTTATGCGGACGGGCGGCCGGACGAACTGATTCGCGGCGTGGACATCGTGGGAACGCCGTTGGCGAGTTTCGGCAAGATTATCGCGACCTCCGACCGTATGGAGGTGTTTAACGGGATCTGCGGCGCGGAATCCGGCGACGTGCCGGTATCGGCGATTGCTCCTTCGATTCTGGTTTCGGAGATCGAAGTGCAGCGCAAGGAGCGGTCCCAGGACCGGCCGCCGTATCTGGGGCGTCCGCCCTCGGAGCAACCGCAATGATCCAGCGAACGATTGGGATTACGGCGATTTTGGCGATCGGCGCGTTTGTGGGATTCTCGCAAACCTCGGGAGGCGACGACGTCATTTTACGGGCCATGCGCGATGAACTGGACCGTTCGCGGCAATTGCGCGTAGTGGGAGGCGGGGACGATGTTCCGTACTTCATCAGCTACGGGCTGACGGATGCCGAAAGTTTTCGCGTTTCCGCGGCGATGGGCGCGCTGGTGACCACCGGGCGCAACCGGTTTCGCGTGCCGTCGATCGAAGTGCGCGTGGGAAGCTACGATTTCGATAATACCGGGCACGTTTACAGCGGGTACTCCAGCGGCTCGCATTACGACAATCAGTGGCCGCTCGACGATGATTACGGCACGCTGCGGGGTTCGCTATGGCTGGCGACGGACCGGGCTTACAAAACCGCGCTCGAATCGATGACGCGCAAGCGCGCCGCTCTGAACAGCGCCAGCGCGCCGGCGGAGAAGCTTGCCGATTTTTCGCAGGTCGACCCGGTGAAGAGCATCGCCAAGATCACGCGGAAGAAGATCGACGAGGCGGCGTGGACGTCTCGGATGGTGCAGCTTTCCGGTGTGTTTAATGGATATCCGGAAGTGCTTGCATCGGGCGTGGATTTCCAGTCGATCGCCGGCGTCACCTACGTCGTGAATTCGGAAGGCACGGCGCTGAAATACGACGACAGCATCGCGTTCATTTACGCGAAGGCGGAGGGTCAGGCTCCCGACGGCATGTTCGTGCGCGATGCGGCGACCTTGCAGACCCTGGATGTCGACAAGTTGCCGACCGAAGCGGATCTGCGAAAGGCTTTCTCGGCGGTCGCGGAAAATGTCCGGGCGCTGGTGAAGGCTCCCGTGGGCAGCGCGTTCTCCGGGCCCACGTTGTTTGAACCGCAGGCGTCGGCGCAACTTCTCGCGCAGCTTTTGGGCGATAATCTCGATCTGCCGCGCAAGCCGCTCGCGGAACCGGGACGCGCGGTGAACTTTCTTCCGAGCGAACTGGAGACCAAACTGGGTTCGCGGATTTTTCCCGATTGGATCGATGTCACCGACGATCCGACGCAGTCTTCGTGGAATGGCAGGCCGCTGGTCGGTTATGGACCATTTGACGTCGAGGGAGTTCCGGGAAAGGCTGTCTCGGTGGTGGAAAAGGGCGTGCTCAAGAGTTTCTTGACCACGCGGCAGCCGGCGAAGAATTTTCCGAAATCGAACGGGCATGCGCGTCTTCCGGGCGCTTATGGCGCTCGCAGCGCGGCAATCACGAATCTGTTCATCAAGGCTAGCCAGAGTTCGCCAGAGGCGGACTTGAAGAAGAAGCTGATCGATATGTGTAAGGAGCGGTCGAAGCCTTACGGGATGCTGGTTCGGAAGCTCGATTTTCCGTATTCGTCGGGCGTTTCCGAATTGCGGCAGCTCGTGGCGGGCGCGGCGCAAACGGGTTCGGTGCGTCCGCTGAGTCCGCCGTTGCTGGTTTACAAGGTGTATGCGGATGGGCGCGAGGAGTTGGTCCGCGGGCTGCGTTTTCGCGGGGTTTCGACACGCACCCTGCGCGATATTCTCGCGGCGTCGCAGGAGACGGCTCTATTCGAGTACGTGAATAACGCGGCGCCGCTGGCGATGCTGGGGGCCGGTGGAGTGCTGGCGCCGACATCGGTGGTCGCGCCCGGATTGTTGTTTGAAGAGGTCGAGTTCGAGTTTCCGGCGGAGCAGTTGCCGAAGCTGCCGATCGTGCCGCCGCCGACGAGCGGGAACTATTAGGTTCGCAGCTCAGAAACTGCCGCCACTTTTGTCGTAGATTACTGATGTGTTGGTGGGGCAGGTCCTGACCCGCCGTCGGATGATTACGACTCGGTACTCGCTTCGGCCTCTTCCGCGCCGGCTGGGCCGGTGGCCAGGGCGGTCGCGATCAGGCGTTTGGCTTCGGTTACGTGCTCGCGCGGAACTCGCACTTGTTCGGGGAGATTTGGCAGACGCGCGTCGCCGACGAGCATGGCGTCGATGCCGTTTGACTGGAGCAGGGCGTGGACCGTCATAGCTTCCGATTCAGCTCCGGTGCGGAATACCGTGACCATGTCGAAGGCGTGCGATTCGCTGGGGTTTGCGAATTCGTCTTCGATCGGGTTCGCGGCGATCAGCGCGTCCGCGCGGGCGCTGTCGGATGCGGCGACGCGGACTTCCCAGGCACCCGCGGGAACGCCGGGAGCGGAGTCGTCCAGCACTGTCGCTGCGACACCCTGGGCCGTGAGCAATTCGGCGACTTTGGCGGCGTCATCCTGGGCGCCCGGGTCCGCGGAACGAAAAACAGTTACGGTTTCCATCTGTTTCAAAGATAGCGCGCTAGAATAAGAACATGGAAAACGGCGGAAAATTGGTGTGGTTTCTGGCGGGCGCATCGATCGGGGCGACCATCGCCTTATTGGTGGCGCCGCAGTCGGGTCGGGAGACTCGCAGAATCATCAAGCGGAAGACGCGCGAAGGGCGCGAGGTTCTTTCCGACACCAGCCGCGACCTGATGGAAAAGGGCCGCGACCTGTACGAAAAAGGGCTTCGCGTGGCCGACGACGCCGCCGAGATGATCGAGCGGGGACGGCGGCTGGTCGAAGGGTAATCGCCGGATCGTATCGAAGTTACATTACTCAGGCAAAGGAACCAGCATGACGACTCCAGCCGTGTCGCCGCGGCTTGCCGCGTTCGTTAACGAAGCGGTCAACACGTTTTCAAAGCCGGAAGATGCCGCAGCCGCGCAGGCCGCGCTCAAGAAAGTTCGCGCCGAGTTTGGGCGGGAATATGAACTGTGGATCGCGGGCGCGAGGCACAAAACGGGCGATCTTCTCACCAGTGTGAATCCGTCCAAGCCTTCCGAGATCATCGGCAAACATCATAAGGCTACGCCGGAACTGGCCAAGCTCGCGATTGAAGATGCGCACGCGTATTTTCCAGAATTCAGCCGTACCCCGGTGGAGAAACGCATTGAAATGGCGGCGCGGGTTCCGGCGATCATCCGGGAGCGCAAATTTGAGTTCGACGCCTGGCTGGTGGCCGAGGCCGGTAAGACCTGGTACGAAGCCGACGCCGACGTGAGCGAGGCTATCGACTTCTGTGAATACTACGCACGCCAGATGCAGCGGATGGCGAAGCCTGACCCGCTGGTGCAGATGCCGGGTGAGCGCGACGAGATGGTGTATCTGCCGCTGGGCGCGGGCATTATCATTCCACCGTGGAATTTTCCGCTGGCAATCATGACCGGAATGAGCGTGGCGGCGCTGGTGACCGGGAATACCATCGTCATCAAGCCTTCGAGCGAAACACCGACCATCGCCGCGAAATTTGCCGAGGTTCTGCACGCCGCGGGATTTCCGGCGCGCAGTTTCGCGTTGTGCACGGGAAGCGGGTCTGCCGTCGGTGATCTTCTGGTTGAGCATCCAAAGACTCGATTTGTTTCGTTCACCGGATCTAGGGACGTCGGGTTGCGCATTAACGAACTGGCGGCGAAGCCGCGCAAAGGGCAAATCTGGATCAAGCGCGTGATCGCAGAGATGGGCGGCAAGGACGCCATCATCGTCGATCGCGAGGCGGATCTGGAGAGTGCGGCTACGGGCGTGGTGCAATCGGCCTTTGGATATCAGGGGCAGAAATGCTCGGCGTGTTCGCGCGCGATTGTCGATCAGGCGGTGTACGACGAGTTCGTTGAGAAGCTGAAAACGAAGGTCGCGGAGCTTACCGTGGGGCCGTCGGAAGATCCGGCAAATTACATGGGGCCGGTGATCAGCGCGGGCGCAAAGAAAACCATTCTCGACTACATCGAAACGGGGAAGAAGGAAGGCCGGCTGGTGGCTGGAGGCGCGGCGGCGACAGGGGACGGGTACTTCATTCAGCCCACGGTGATCGCGGACATCGATTCGAAGGCTCGCGTTTTTCAGGAGGAGATTTTCGGGCCGGTGCTCTCGGTGACCAAAGCTCGCGATTTCGATCACGCTTTACAGCTTGCGAACGACACGGAGTATGGGCTGACCGGCGCGGCCTACACGAAGAATCCGGAGAAGATCCGGAAAGCTCGTGAGGAGTTTTTCGTGGGGAATCTGTATATCAACCGGAAGTGCACGGGCG
>DATGGL010000097.1:0-17374 GCA_035308605.1 Bryobacteraceae bacterium | reverse complement strand
AAGAGCAAGTCGGAACTGGACAAAGAGCGCCTGGATGCCGAGGAAGCGGCAGCGAAAGCCAATCCCATGCTGGGGCTCTGGAAGAACATCCGGCGGGAGCTTCAGAGCGACGGCGGCCAGACCTATTTCGACAACAATATGAAGGGCGCGGCGCTGCCCGGCGGCGCGAACAACGTGGCGAAATTCAAAGGCAAGCTGATTTCGATGACGCCCCTGGTCAAGCCCAAGGAACTGGTTCTGGCGATTGAAGATCCAGCCAAGCCGGACGCCACTCTAAAGATCGAATCGGCGCTGCCGGGAAAAATGGACCCGGGCGCCGATATTGAGTTTGAGGGCGTGGCCGATTCCTACACCAAGGACCCGTTTATGGTGACTTTTATCGTCGAGAAGTCGAAGATCGAGGGCTGGACGGGCAAGAATCCGCCGTTGTTGAAGAAGAGCGGCGGAGCGAAAAAGAGTGGGGCTTCAAAGTAATGGGAAGTCGTGATACAGTATCCAGTTTAGCGAGGTTTGTGTGGCCAATTTGAAAACAACCAAGATAGCTCTAGCGTTTGCCGCGGTTCTGGCCTTCGGAGTAGCACAGGACCCACCGAAGCCGGATCCGTCGAAAAAGGTCGCAAAGGATCAGGCGGAAGCCGACCTGATCAATTCGCTGCCCAAAGAGACTGACGGAAACAAGCGGTTGCAGATTCTGGATAAGTGGAGCAAGGATTATCCGGAAACCGCCTTCACCAATGAGCGCCAGGAAGCGTATCGGGACATTTACCAGCAGTTGAACAAGCCACGTGAAGCCTTCAACAAATCAGTAGAGATTCTGCAGCGGGACCCGGATAATTTCGACTCGCTGCGCGACATCCTTGTGGATGTATTCCAGCTCGGCAATCCCCCGCCCGCGGCAGATCTGGACACGGCCGAAAAAGCCGCCCGCCATCTGCTCAACGATGCGGACACCATCTTCGTCGCCGCCAAGAAGCCGATTTATATGAATGACGCCCAGTGGGCCCAGACGAAAGATCCGATGAAGATCTATGCGCAGCGGACCATCGCGGTCATCTACGTTCAGCGCAAAGACAATGCCAAGGCGGAAGTGGAGCTGAAGAAGGCCTTCGACATGCAGCCGAAGGATTCACAGGTTGCACAGATGCTCGCCGGCGCGCTGCTGGCCCAGCAACAGGCCGACCCGAAGAAAACGCCCCTCGCGCTGTTCTACTATGCTCGTGCGGCGGGTTATGACGGGGAAGGCGCATTGCCTGCGGCGAACCGGACGCAGTTGCAGGGGTTTTTGAAACGGGCGTATACGACATATCACGGCTCGGACGAAGGCCTGGATAAGCTCCTGGCGATGGCCAAGACCAGCACGTCACCCGACAGCCTGCACATCGACAGCACGGTGGACATCGCTGCGGCAAAAGCTGCGGCCGAAGCAGCCGCTGCCGCAGCCGATCCGGCAATGGCGATGTGGAAGACGGTCAAAGAAGGATTGACTGGGGCGAGCCCTGACGCGTTCTTCGACGGCAGCGTAAAGGACGCGCTGCTTCCCGGAAAGAATCCGACGACCGGAGCTGAACTGAAGTTCAAAGCAAAGCTGGTTTCGCAGAAGCCGGCACTGCGCCCGAAGACGCTGGTTCTGGCCGTGCAGAATCCGGAAGGCGACGTCACCCTCACCTTCGAGATGCCCCTTCCCGGCAAGATGGATCCGGGCGCTGAGCTCGAGTTTGAAGGAACGGTGAAGTCGTACACGAAAGAGCCGTTCATGCTGACCATGGAAGCCGAGAAGGAACAGATCACCGGATGGAAGCCGGTAGCCCCGACGCCTGCTCCCAAGAAAGCGGTTCCCGCTAAGAAGAAGGCTCAGTAGTCTTCGCTAAGAGCAGACTGTAAACGACGCGTTCCCAAATATTCATCGCGTCGCTTACTTCGTCAGTCTGCTCATAGAAGTAAATAAACTGAACCACAGGACGGCGAACGTTGGGGTTCGCCATCGCCCTCACCGAAGCAAAAGCGCAGGCAAGCGCTACCAGTGTCGCGATCTGCCTGAAGCTCCTGCTCATACTGGTTGGACGCCTGGCGCCGGGAACAGTTAGTCCCCTGCCAGATTCGTACGGAACTGCTTCGTGCTGAACGGCGGATGTCATTGCGCTCTCGTCAGTGTGTACTGCCTGAGCGCGAGGAAGTTACATCTTGTAGCGGCCTAGGTCCTCGTCATTGAGGTTCTCGAGCCAGCGGCGAAGTTCTTCGTTACTGCCAACTTCCGCCACCGCCGCCACCGTTTTCGACGTTTTCAGCACGTTTTCGGCGACGTAGATCGGGCAATCGAGCCGCAGCGCGACCGCCAGGGCGTCGCTGGGTCGGGAATCCACCGAGATCAGCGCGCCGTCGCGCTCCAGCCAGATGACGGCGTAGAAGGTGTCTTCCTTCAGTTCGCTGACCACCACTTTCTTCACGCCCGCTTCCAGCCCGAACAGAAGATTGCGGATCAGGTCGTGCGTCATCGGACGCGGCGTCGCGACTTTCTCGATTTCCAGGGCGATCGCGTTTGCCTCGTAAATGCCAACCCAGATGGGAAGAATCGCCGTGCCGTTCACGTCCTTGAGGACTACGATCGGCATGTTGGTGACGGGATCCATCAACAGGCCCCGGATTTTCATTTCGACTTCGTTGGCCGCGGGTTGCAGAGCTCCGGATGCCGTCATGCTGCTGGTTCGTTCCATGGTTGTGCTCCTTCCCCGGTCACTCTAGTTTACACATTCCCCCGCGAGCGAGTTCGGCCCCGCGCGGGTTACACGAACGTCGACGTAGCGTCCGAGCAAGCTGTCATCCTCTGCGGCCGGGCGCAGGAAATTCAAAGTCTTGTTTTGCGATGTGCGGCCGATCCACTGGCCGGTGGCTTTATTGAATCCTTCCACCAGACATTCTTCGACGGCTCCGACGTAGGCGGCGTTGCGTTTGATCTGAATCGAGCGCTGCCGCTCCTGGACGACGGCCAGTCGCCTGACCTTCTCTTCTTCCGGGATCTGATCGTCCATGGCGAGCGCCGGAGTGTTGGGACGCCGCGAATATTTGAAGCTGAAAATCGAATCGTATTCGACTTCATCGAGCAGCGAGAGCGTGGCTTCGAGATCCGCCTCGGTTTCACCGGGGAATCCCACGATGATATCCGTGCTGATGGCGATGGGACGGCGCGCGCTCTTCATCCACTCGATGCGGCGCAAGTATTCGTCGCGCGTGTAGAGGCGCTGCATGGATTCGAGCACCCGCGACGATCCGGATTGCACCGGCAGATGGACGTGGTTACACAGCGCCGGATTCTCGTCGATTGCGTCGATGATCTCTTTGACGAAATCCCGCGGATGCGAGGTGGTGAACCGCACGCGGCGGATGCCGGGGACCCTGCCGACATTGTCGAGCACGGTTGCAAAGTCCCATTGCGCCGGCGAAGGGTCGCGATAACTGTTCACGTTCTGGCCGAGCAGTTGAATCTCGGTGTAACCCATTTCGGCGATCTGATGAGCCTCGGCGATAACCGAGGCGCCGGTGCGGCTGCGCTCCGGTCCACGGGTGAATGGGACCACGCAATAGGCGCAGGACTTATCGCAGCCTTCGATGATCGTGATGTAAGCCCGATGCGGATTGTCGCGCCGTGTGAGCGGCGTGTCGAAGGGTTCGTCGGTATCGAGACTCAGCCCGGTAACGCGCCGGTTTCCCGTTTCGAGCTGGACCAGAAGTTCAGGAAGCTTGTTGTAGCTGGCCGATCCGCAGACCAGGCTGACGTGCGGCGCCTTCTCGAAAATTTTCTCGCCTTCCTGCTGAGCGACGCATCCGAGAACCGCGAAAGTTTTCCCCTTGCCGTCTCTTTTGAATTGCTGAAGCCGGTTAAAAACCTTCTGCTCGGCTTTGTCCCGAATGCTGCAGGTATTGTAGAAGACGACTTCCGCTTCTTCGACGGTAGGCACCTGTGCATACCCTTGCGCCAGAAGCGTGCCGATCACCTTTTCAGAATCGTGAGCGTTCATCTGACAACCGAACGTCTCGATGTAGAAAGTCTTCACTACCTGTTATTGTAACCGGCGCAAGTATTGGCCGCAGATTGTCCCATCTGCGTTTATCGGCGTGAATCTGCGGCCAGAACGGATTCTAGAACGGCAAATCCGGCTGGACTTGTTGCAGCATCACGGAGCGCGTCAGATACGGGTACGGATTCACCGCGCTCCCGTGCATGCGGACTTCGAAATGAAGATGCGGCGACGTCACCCGGCCGGTGTTGCCCGAGTATGCGAGGATTTCCGCGCGCCGGATTTCCTGGCCGGGAACGACACCGAAACGCGACAGGTGCGCGTACCAGGTCTGCATTCCGTTGCCGTGGTCGACCACGACACGTTTGCCATAACGGCCCGCGTATTCGGCCGCGATCACGATTCCATCGGCGGCGGCATGGACCGGAGTGCCCATTCCCGCCGAAATATCGACGCCCGTGTGGAACGCGCCCTCACCTGAGAACGGATCTTCCCGATCGCCGAAGCGGCTCAGCAAACGGCCATTGACCGGCCATACGCTGGGAACCAGGTTCTTTTGAAACGCGCGCGCGAAGTTATGATTCAGGCGCGAATAGCTGGCGGACTTGAGGAAGTTGTACTGCTCGATCGATTCCTTGTAAGTCGGGACCAGTGGGCTCTCATCGGCGATATCGTCGGTGCCTTCGAACTGGCGTTTAATGCCGAGCGACATGCTGATTTCGCTGGCCATCAATTGCAGCGACGCCAACTGCTCCTGCTTTTGATCGTTGTCGCGCTGCAAAGCCTGATATTTATTGCGGAGCGTATCGACTTCGCTGCGCAGGGTATTGTAATTCGCCACCTTCCAGGTCATCCGCAGGTAGCTGGAAACCATTCCAAAAAGTGAAACGGAACCAAACAGCGCTAATCCAAGAACAACGTAGATGGATTGATGTGGAATATGGATTCGTCGCAGGCGTCCGTGCAGAGAGTGCGCCAGAACTACGACGAAGTAATGCTGCTTCATTCAGCTCCTAATGGGTCGGCCAAGACTCATTCGGCCAGCCCGGGATTCGTCGCCCGAAGTCTGGCCGGAGAATACACCACCAGTAGTTTTGTTAAACCAAGTCGCTAACCAAAGAACGTTAACGAATTGTCATAGTAACGAACTCAAACTTCGGTGTCAACCCCTCAAGGGTAGTATCGGACTCTCTCAACGCGGGCTTGAGGGGGGCAGACGGGCGTCCAGGAAGTCCAGGGCTGGTTTATTGGGGACTTCCGTGGGGACGATTCTTTCCCCGAAACCCATGGCAAGATTGACTTTATCGTGATACGCCGGCCACTTCGGGAGGCCTTTGTGATTGGGATTTCCCGAGGTCGCGAAATTGACCCAGTAGGACGACATGACATCCGCCAGCCGCCGGTCGATATCCTCCACCGCGCCGGACGTCATATTGTTGAAAACATAGCGAATTTCCGAGGCGTGGTAAGCCCCCAGCCGCTTGCCGACCGGCCCGGGGGGGACTCTGCTGAAGTAATACAAATAGACCCTGGATTTCCCGGTTTTCGACTGTAGGCGAGCCCAGGTGCGCATTTCCCATCCGAAGGTCTGATCGCGCAACGCTGCGGCTGCGGATGCGCGGGCGTCTTCGTCGGAGTCGGCCGGGTAAATCTTGAGGAACGCGGAGGCGTGCTCGCCGAAGCGGGATTTGGCCTGCGCCTCGAACGCGGCGGCTTTCACCACGGGCGGCGTGAAGGCGGTTCCTTCATCCGCGTTCGAGCCGATCAGAACCGGCACGTCGTTCTGCCTGCCATGCTCGAAGATGGTGCGGACGTCGGTTGGCAGCAGCCATCCGTCGACCGTCGGTCGGGCGATCTCGGTGCGGCCCTGGATCAGCTCCCGGGCGGATTTGGCGCGCAGGGCGGCGATCGATTCGGCGCCTTTGGATTTGGCCAGGCTCAGGCCGGCTTGCTCGGATTCAGCGAGCTTCGGCAAAGGAGCGAAGTTGGCCCCGCTTTCGCCGATGGCTCGCTGGAACAGGCCTTTGGCCAGCGGCGTCGCGACCAGCGCATTCACGCTCCACGACCCGGCGGATTCGCCGAAGATCGTAATTCGCTTGGGATCGCCGCCGAACGCTCCAATATTCTTCTGAACCCATTCCAGCGATGCAATCTGATCGAGCAAGCCGTAATTCCCGGACGAATTCCGATCGGACTCCTTGGTCAGTTCAGGATGGGCGAAAAATCCGAAGATTCCCAGACGGTAATTGATGGTGACCAGAACCACCCCCTTCTTGGCCAGTTCCTCGCCGTCATAAGCGGCCAGGGAGCCGGACCCTCGGGTCAGCGCGCCGCCGTGTATCCAGACCATGACAGGACGGCGTTCCTGCATCGATCGCGCAGCGGTCCAGACATTCAGATAGAGGCAGTCTTCGCTAACGGGCTCGGGTGTCGAGCGATAGGGGGATCCTTCGGCGTATGGCGTTTGCATGCACGTCGGGCCAAAGCTATCGGACTTGCGGACCCCCTCCCACTTCTTGGGAGCTTTGGGAAACCGCCACCGCAGATCTCCGACGGGGGGAGCGGCGTAGGGAATCCCTTTGAAAACTTTTACTTCGGGGCTGAGACCGGTGACTCCCGAGAGCAGTCCGCTCTCGACCCGTACGGAGTCTTCCGCGCCTCTTGCCAATAGTGCCAGCAGCGGCAGGGCTGCCAGGCAGAGGAGAAATTTACGCATTCAAGCATAATAAACAAGTGCCCGGCCAGAAGCCAATTCTCATATACGACGGAAAATGCGGCTTCTGCAAAATCTGGATCGACTACTGGAAGAAACTGACGGCGGGGCGTGTCGAGTACGCGCCTTACCAGGAAGTCGGCGACCGGTATCCGCAGATTTCGGCAACAGCGGCCGCCAGGGCCGTCCAGTTTGTCCGCGAGGACGGGAGCGTGGCCAGTGGCGCCCGGGCGGTTTTCGAATCGCTCGACATGCGGAGAACGTACGAATCGTCGCGCGTGTTCGCGTGGTTGACCGAACAGGTATACCGGTTCATCGCGGATCATCGGAACTTCTTTTATCAAGTCACGCGCTTCACTTTCGGAACACGCATTGAACCCTCCCGATTTGCCGCCACGCAATGGATTTTCTTGCGCCTGCTTGCGGTGGTTTACGCGGTGGCGTTCGGATCGCTGGCGGTGCAGATTAAGGGACTCGTCGGCGAGCGCGGGATTTCGCCAATGCACGGCTTCATGGAAGAAGTCGCGCGAACCGTGGGCGGGATGCGGTACTTCGTGATGCCCACCGTGTTCTGGTGGAACTCGAGCGATGCGATGCTGGCGGGGGTTTGCTGGGCAGGCGTCGTGATGGCCGTGGTGCTGTTCTTTGGATATCTCGAACGGTTAATGTTGATCGGGTTATTTGCCGGATATTTATCGCTGAGCGCGGCGGGGCAGCAATTCCTCGGATTCCAATGGGACGCGCTGCTGATCGAAAGCGGATTCCTGGCGATTTTTCTGGGCCGGCCGCAGACCATCGTGTGGCTGTTCCGATGGCTGGTATTCCGGCTCAGCCTGCTTTCGGGAGCGGTAAAGCTGTTGAGCCACGATCCGACCTGGCGGAATCTGACGGCGCTCGATTTTCACTATCACACGCAGCCCCTGCCGACGGTTTTCGCATGGTATGCGGACAAGCTGCCGCAGAGCTTTCAGCGGGCGTCGACGTTTGCGGTGCTCGCCATCGAACTCGGCGTTCCGTTCCTTATTTTCATGCCGCGCCGAATTCGATTGTTCGGAGCGTGGCTGATGATCGGGCTCCAGATACTGATCCTGATCACGGGAAATTACACGTTCTTCAATCTTCTGACCATCGGGCTGTGCTTGTTTCTGTTTGACGATCAGGCGCTGGCGCGATTTGTGCCGGAACGGATTCGCGGCCGTGGCGCCGGGCGGATTCATCGGGCGCAGCGGGCGCTCGTCGCAGTGTTCGCGGCGGCAATCGTACTGCTCGGGTGGACGCACATCATCGAAGCCTTCTACGGCGATGCGCCGGAACCGCTACGAGGGCTGGGACGCCTGGCAGCGCCGTTCGAGATCGTGAACTCTTACGGATTATTCGCCGTGATGACCACGACCCGCCCGGAGATCATCGTCGAAGGCTCGCGGGATGGCGAAACATGGACCGCGTATGAATTTCGCTACAAGCCGGGAGATCTGATGCGCGCGCCGAAGTGGGTAGCTCCGTTCCAGCCGCGGCTCGACTGGCAGATGTGGTTCGCGGCGTTGGGAAATTACCGCCAGAACGTCTGGCTGGTGGGATTCGTAGCGAAGTTACTGGAGGGGTCGCCCGAGGTGCTGGGGTTAATTGAAAAGAATCCGTTCCCGGATCATCCGCCGCAATACGTGCGGGCGTTAGTCTACGAATATTCGTTCACCGATTGGGCGACGCACCGGCGGACGGGAGCATGGTGGAAGCGGGAACTGCTAGGGACGTATTTGCCTCCGGTGGGGATGAAAGCCTCGGCGAAGCGGTGATTGTGGGCCGGGATTCGCGGCATAATGGAGGACGTGTTGGACCAAAATTCTGTGCCGGAGTGGCTTCGGAACTCTTGGCAGAATTCGAAAGAGTACGGCCTGGACCAGCTTTCCACGGAAGAGATCGTCGCTGAGATTAGAGCGGCTAGGAAGGCACGGCATGATTCGCCGGTGGAACGGCCTCGTGATCCGGGTTGTCCCACGCGGCTTGACACCGACTGAACCGCGCGCGACAGCTAGCGGGTCCTGACGTGTCTCTAGCCCCCGCGGCGCGATCACTGCCCCTTGCTCCCGATCGCTGATCAAGACGTCGGGACCCGATCGCTGGCGTCCACGGCGCAATGCCGATTCACGGCTTCTTCGGATCGCAGTTGCCCTTGCAGGTCGTCTCAGAGATCTTCTGAACCGGCCCAAGAGTATTGGGATTCGACATCGTCGGCCGGCGGACACTCAGCGTTTGGACCACTGTATCTCCCGGCCCTTTTTCGCGGTCGATGATCTGCTGCTCGAAGAGCTGAAGCGGGGAGCCGTTTTCGCGAACGTTGCCGGGGACCGCGTTTCCGTACAGATTCACCTGCTCGATTTCGGAGCCGTCGGGTCGCTTGGTGACCGTGCTTACCGATTGCCGCGTAAGCTGCAGCTCTGAGCCGGAAATCTGTTCGTAATGCTGGGTCTTCGCGGTGGTCTGATTGCCTTGCTTCGCTGTATCGGTGATCTCACGTAGCGCCGGATAATAGCCGCCGTTTCCGGAGAGCCGATAAACCGTTTCGTCCGAATGAATATTGTTGTCGCCGGCGGACTGGCTGACCAGCGAACGTTTTTCGACCGCCTGCATCGATCCATTCACGCTGGGACGCTCAATAACGGTCTGCGTATTCGTCACTCCGCCCTGCGTGGTGGATTCGACCACCTTGCGCTCCGCCTGGCTCATGTTTCCGTTAATGTCGCTGCGATATGTGGTCGTGCGAGTGGTCGTGTCGCTGCCGCGTTTCTGTTCTTCGGTGACCACGCGTTCGGTGGACACGAGCTGCCCCGTCTGATTGAACTTGCGCACGATGGTTTCGACCACCTTGCCGTTCGAGTCTTCGCGCAGGACTTTGGAGCTCGCCTGTTCGAGCGGGACCTGGCTGCCGTTGATCGATTGACTGACTTCGGTGATTTGGTGATCGCTCGAAACGCTACTGACGCCGGGAAGCCGGTTGCCGTTAATATCGGTGGACGAACTGCTGGCGCTGGATTGGGCTGTGGCCGCTATGGCGGAACACAAGAGGACCAGAAATGGGTACTTCACAATTACAGCCTAGGTCGAATCGACCTGCGGCGCAATACAATAAACCCCTTATCATTTACCGTAAACCCTTACAGGGGAAGCCGTAATTAGGGGCATGCTAACATCGACCATATGAAGGCAACGGCGCTTTCGCGACGCTGCTTCTTGGCATCGTTATCGGCCGCGGGTTTTGCGGCGGAAATTACCGGAAAAGGACGGATCCTGCCGTCAGTGGCGCAGCGGTATGCGGATGCCGCCACCGATTTCCCGGTGACCCGGCTGACCGATCCGGCGCATACCAGCCGGCTCCCTCCACACTATGCACGCGCGATCTCGAAGCATAGTAATTTTCTGATTTTCGTTTCGGACATGACCGGACGCTTTGAGGCGTACCGGATGGATTTGAAGACCGGGCAGATGCGGCAGCTCACGGAAGCGGAGGATTTGGATCCCGCTTCGGTCGCGCTGCTCGCCGACGACCGCGCGTTTTGCTACTTCGACGGCGATCAGTTGATTGCCGCGAATCTGGCGAATCTGAAGACCCGCGAGGTGTATCGGATTCCGGACGGGTTTAAGCGCGCGGCGTTGAACCTCGCCGAAGACGGCCAGTATGCGGTGGTGGTTGAGAAGGTGGCTGTTGAGAAGAAGGATGCGACCCATCGGCTGCAACTGGTTTCGATGGCAAGCGGCGCCGCCAGGAAACTGGCCGAATGCGATGAGGAAATCCGCGATCCCATTCCGCGGCCGAAACGGGCTTCCGTGTTGTATGCCCGGGGCGCGGCCGGTAGTGGCAGCGTCTGGCTGGCGGATTACAACGGCCAGCACAATTACCGCCTCCGCATCGCGGAGGGTGGCACGGGACCGGCGATCTGGAGTCCGGATGGGCGGACAGTGCTGTATCTGAATTATCCGGAAGATCTGCATAAGCTCCATGCCATTCGGGAATTTACCCCCGATTCGAATGACGACAAGCTGATTGGGAATACCTCGCAGTTTGTCCTGTTTGGGTGCAACGCGGACGCCAGCGTCTTTGTGGGTGCGAGCGGGAGTAAGGCATCGCCGTATGTGCTGCTGCTGTTACGGGCAGTGCATCGGGAAATGACGCTTGCCGAGCATCGGGCGAGCGATCCGGCGATGGTCGCGCCGATTTTCGCGCCCAATAGCCAGAGGATCTTTTTCGGCAGTGACCGGCATGGAAAACCGGCCATTTATGCCATGTCGGTAGAGAAGTTCGTCGAGGAAACAGACGCAGACCGGGTGTGACCGGCGAGTTCCGCTCGGATTCTCACGACCCGTCACGGCAACCGAGCCGCGAACGCCAGTGAGCGGGTCCTGACGGTCTCCAGAACTCCCCCGCCCTGCTCAAAAACTGGGGCATTTGCAAGCCGTCGGGACCCGCTCACTGCCGTTCGCGGCTCGGTGCCGGGATTTTCTTCCTCAGAGGGAGCGGGCCCACAGCTCTAATGCCTGCCGCCGGTTTTGACGATTAGCATGGTAAGAGCAAGGCCTTAGAACCGATACCTGAGAACTACCCGAAGGAGCGTCCATGCGTTTTACGATCGCCGCGTTGATCCTTGCCGTTTCCATGCCCGCTTTTGCCGCCGATAAGAAGGGGCAGTGCAAGAACCGGTGCGACACCAACTACCAGTTCTGCCTGAATCGCGCGACGACCAAGCAGGCGAAGAAGTCGTGCAAGACGGATCGCAAGAACTGCAAAGGCACGTGCAAGTAGGCTGACGCGGTCTCCGCAATGCGCCTGATCGAAGTCCTGCTGGTGACGCTGGGCGGGATTTGGCAAGGCCTCCGGCAGGATTTTAATCTTCTCGAAATTGCTCTGATCGTTACCGGCTTCTGGCTGTGGAAGCGCGGCCGATTGCCGCGGTTTCCGCTAATGAAATGGCCGGAACGGCCGTGGCTTGCGGCCCTCCTGATTGCAGCGGGCACGATTGCCCTACGCCTCGCGTTGATTCCGCTGTTGGGCGTGCCGGTCCCCGTCGTCACGGACGAGTTCAGCCATTTCCTGCTCGCCGATACCCTGCTCCACGGGCGCGTCGCCAATCCGACGCACCCATTCTGGCAGCACTTCGAGAGTCTGCACATCATTCAAGAGCCGCATTACGTCTCGAATTATTTTCCCGGACACGCCATCGTCCTGGCAGCGGCGCGAGCGGTAATCGGAAGCCCGTGGGCCGGCATTCTGGCCGAATGCGGGATCTTTCTGGCCGTCCTGTATTGGATGCTGCGCGGATGGATGCCCGCGCGCTGGGCGATGTTTGGAGTGCTCCTCGCCGCGCTCAGGTTCGGCATCGGAAGCTATTGGGTGAACGCGTATCACGGCGGGTTTTTGCCGGCGATCGGAGGAGCCCTCGTGACCGGAGCCTTTGCGAGGTTGCTGAAGCGGGCTTCCGTAGTACAGGGCTCTATTCTCGGACTCGGGCTGTCGATTCTGGCCTCGACGCGCCCGTTCGAAGGATTTTTCTTCAGCCTGCCGATCGTGGCTGTGCTCGCATGGCGGAGCTGGGGTCTCGGACTGGTGAAGATCGCCGTGCCGATAGTCGTGATTACGGGAGCAGCAGCGCTCGCGCTCGGCGCGTATTTCGAGCGGGTGACGGGAAGTCCGCTGGTGACGACGTATCAGATCAGCCAGAAAACCTACGGCTGGCCGATGGGGCTCGCCTGGAGGCAGCCGCCACCGATCACATTCCGCCATATCGAATTGCAGCGGTATTACGAATATGAGCTGGGGGAACGGGAGAAGGTCGACGGGCCGGTCGATTTCGTCGAGTATCTCGCGTTCCGCTTGCAGGAATATTGGCGATTCTTTCTGGGCCCGGTATTGACGATTCCGCTCCTGATGATCGGGCGGGTATGGCGGCGGGAGAAGCTCTTGTTTATCGGCCTGTTCGGCGGGCTCGCCGCGGTCCTGCTCGAAGGCGCTTCGTCGCCCCATTATCTGGCTCCGGCGACTGCGGTGATTGTGGCGATTCTCGTCGAGTGCTGTCGATATCTCCGAGCATCCCGCTTTCCACTAACGTGGATTCCGGCCACGATGGTTCTGGTGTTGACGCTCCGGATCGCCGCGCAGCCGCTGGGGTTGCCCTACACGCAGGCGCTCAATTTTCAGAGCTGGTGCTGCAAGGTGACCGGGAATTTGAGCAAATCCCGCATCGAGCGGAACCTGGAAGCCAAACCCGGCAAACATCTGGTGTTTGTGAAAGCGAAGACCGATCCGTACAACCTGTTTCAGTGGATCTATAACGATGCCGACATCGACGCTTCGCGCATCGTCTGGGCCCGGGATCTGGGCGCCGAACGAAATGCGCAACTGATCGCGTATTTCGGCGGCCGGCAGGTCTGGGCCGTCGATCCGAACGTAAATCCTGCGGTTTGTAAGAAGTACTAACCACAAGGGAGTTTGGTTCGTCTGAAGATCATGCTGGACGATCTTCGCTACGCCGTGCGCAATCTGCGCAAAAGTCCTGTCTTTACATTAGTTGCCGTGCTGAGCCTCGCGCTTGGGATCGGTGCGAATACGGCGATCTTCACTCTGCTCGATCAGGTCCTGCTGCGCATGCTTCCCGTGAAGAATCCCCAGGAACTGGTGCGCGTGTACGGGGCGAAGGGGGCGTTTTCGGGATCTTCGCGCTGTCCGTCGGATTGTCTCTCGTATCCGATGTACAAGGACTTGCGGGATCAAAACCAGGTTTTCACGGGTATGCTCGCGCGCTGGCCGGTGGCCCTCAGCTTCACGGATGGCGAAAAGACCGAACGGGTGCGCGGCGAGCTGGTCAGCGGGAACTATTTCGACGTCCTGGGCGTGAAGCCGGCGATCGGGCGAACCTTTACTCAGGACGACGATCGCGTGGTGAACGGGCATCCGCTGGTGATCCTGACTTATGGATTCTGGCGAACGCGGTACGCCGGAGATCAGAGCGTTCTGAATCGTACAGTGCGCGTGAACGGGCAATCGATGACGGTGGTGGGCGTGACGCAGCCGGGATTCCAGGGTGTCGAGGTCGGCCGGGCGCTGGACGTCATGGTTCCCATGATGATGAAGCCGCAGATGACGCCGACCTGGAACGATCTGGATAACCGGCGCAGCATCTGGATGTCGTCGATCGGGCGGTTGAAGCCCGGCGTATCCCGCGCGCAGGCGGAAGCTGCGATGCAGGTGATCTGGAAACCTTTACTTGAGATGGAAGTGAAACTGGTTCCGAATGTCGGCGAGACGTTTCGCCAGCGTTATGTCTCGAAGAAGCTGGTCGTCGAGGACGTTTCGAAGGGACAGTCGGAACTCCGCCAGAAATTTTCGACCCCATTGGTCGTGTTGATGGCTATGGTCGGATTCGTTCTCCTGATCGCATGCGCGAACGTCGCGAATCTGCTGCTGGCGCGTGCCGCGGCGCGGCAGAAGGAGATCGCCGTGCGGCTGGCCCTGGGAGCCAGCCGCGGACGCGTCATCCGGCAGTTGCTGGTGGAGAGCACGGTCCTCGCGATGCTGGGCGGCGTGGCGGGACTGCTGGTCGCCGCATCGACCGGCAATATACTGCTGCGGTTTCTGCCGCAGGGCGGAGCGGATCAGGCGCTGACCACGTCGCCCGATTTTCGCGTGCTCGCGTTCGCATTCGCGCTGTCGCTGATGACGGGCATCCTGTTCGGCCTCGCGCCGGCATGGCAGGCGACGCGTCCGGCGATCGCACCGACTCTGAAGGATCAGGCTTCGAACGTATCGGCGGGCGGAGGGCAGGCGCGGCTGCGGATGGCGCTGGTGGCTTCGCAGGTCGCCTTGTCACTGGTGCTGCTGGTGGGCGCGGGATTATTCGCGCGCAGCGTTTACAACCTGCAAGCCGTCGACCCGGGATTCAAGACCAGCAATCTGATGAGTTTTTCAATCGATGCGTCATTAAACGGATACACGCAGCCCCGGATGAAGGAGCTCTTCGTGCGCCTGGAGGATTCGCTGCTCCAGTTGCCGGGCGTGGTGGCGGCGACGGAGGTGGAGATCGCGCCGCTGTCCGGAAATGACGCCAGCTCGTCCGTGCGGATCGATGGATACACGCCGAAACCGGACGAGAACATGAATCCGATGGTGAACTGGGTGGGTCCCGGATATTTCGCAGCCATGGGAATTCCGTTGATCTCGGGGCGGGAAATCACGCGGCGCGACGGAATGGACGCGCCCAAGGTGGCCTTGATCAATCAGACAATGGCGAAGTATTTTTTCGGGAACGAGAATCCGATCGGACGGCATTTAGGATTCGGGCAAGGCGGACCGGCAGCCTACGAAATCGTGGGCGTGGTTCGCGATGGCAAATATGACAATCTGCGGGAACAGACGCTGCGAACGCTGTACGTCGCTGTGGCGCAGCACTCATCCGTCCAGAACATGACGTATTACGTTCGCGGATCGGCAAAGCCGGAGGCGATGACCAGCGAGATGCGGGCAGCCGTGGCGCGCCTGGATCCGAACCTGCCGGTGTACGACGTTCAGTCGGTGGAGGAAGGCATCAACGATTCGATTTACATCGATCGCATGATCGCAGCGCTGTCAAGCTTTTTCGGCGGCCTGGCGACTCTGCTCGCCGCGATCGGGTTGTACGGCGTTATGGCGTACAACGTGACGCGCCGGACTCGGGAAATCGGCGTGCGAATGGCGCTGGGCGCAAATCGGGGGAACGTGGTGTGGCTGGTGATGAAAGAGGTCGCGGTGTTGGCCGGGGTGGGAATCGGCGTGGCTTTGCCGGTCGCGTATGGTTTGGGAAGACTGGTAAATTCCCAGTTGTACGGCGTGGCTCCCGCAGATTTCGCGGTGCTCCTGGGCGGCGCCGCATTGCTGGCAATGGTTGCGGCGCTGGCGGGCTATTTTCCCGCGCTCCGTGCGACACGAGTGGATCCTTTGGTCGCGCTCCGGTACGAGTGAGCCGCAGATGAACGCTGATGGACGCAGATCAAAAGGAGGCTCGTCGCTGAACTCTCACCGGCCCGATTGCCGCCCGAGCGGACGGACGTGCGTGCGAGTGATTATCCAAGATGGACACAGAACCGCGCACGCAGTAAGCGGGCCTTCTCTGTTCTATCTGCGTGCATCTGCGTTCATCTGCGGCCAATGATGATCAGCTAAACAGTTTGGCGATCAGGAATGCGGCGGCCGCGGCTACGCCGCCGATGACGGTCGTTTGGACGGAACTGCGCAGCGGCGGCGCCCCCGTGAAGCGGCCTTTTACGTAGCCGAAGACAGCCAGCGCTACGATCGTCGCGGCCACCGAATATTTGAGCGCCGCTAAAGCTTGATCGGTGAACATGTAAGGCGCCAGCGGGATCAGCCCGCCGGCAACGTAGGACACAGCGATGGTCAAGGCGCTCCGCAATGCCCGGCGCGGATCGGGTTCTTCCAGGCCCAATTCGAATCGCATCATCCAGTCGACCCAGACCTTTGGCTTCGCCTCAAATGCCGTCAGGATGGGCTGGCTGTGCTCGCGCGTGAGGCCGTACGATTGCAGGATTTCCATCACCTCAGCTCGCTCGGCCTGCGGCTTTTCGACGATCTCGATCTCTTCGCGCGCGCGTTCGCTCGCATAATGTTCCGCTTCACTGCGAGCGGCCAGATATCCCCCGAGCCCCATGGCGATCGATCCCGCCGCGATCTCAGCCAGTCCAGCCACCACGATCACCCGCGATGCGGCCACGGCAGACAATCCGGCAGCCAGCGCAAACGGCACCGTGAGCCCGTCGGCCATCCCGATCACGACATCCCGCACGGCCGCGGAGGACCGGAAATGCGATTCCCGATGATGATGCAGATGCAGGTCAGTCATTAAAACGTATTGCCCAGTATATGAGGTATCAATCGGCCGCAGAGAAACGCCGATGGACACAGATCAAACTCTTAAAATCTGCGTGCATCTGCGGCCCATTCTCAGGGCGTCGCTCGCAGATATTGCCCTGTGTACGATTCCTCGACCGCCGCAATCTGCTCCGGCGTTCCCTCGGCCACGATCCGCCCTCCGCGGTCGCCGCCTTCGGGGCCGAGATCGATCACCCAATCCGCCCGCCGGATCACTTCCAGATTGTGCTCGATGATCAGAATGCTGCCTCCGGAGCGCAGCAGCCGTTCAAAGGCGTCCAGCAGCTTGGCGATGTCGTCGAAGTGCAGACCGGTGGT
This sequence comes from Bryobacteraceae bacterium, assembly GCA_035308605.1. Classification (GTDB taxonomy): domain Bacteria; phylum Acidobacteriota; class Terriglobia; order Bryobacterales; family Bryobacteraceae; genus Palsa-187. Next base: position 423 of record DATGGL010000097.1, on the reverse strand, counting down.
CGGCTCGTCGAAGATGTAGAGCGTGCCCTCGCTGGTCGCCTGCGCGAGATGCGCCGCGAGTTTCACGCGCTGCGCTTCGCCGCCGGAAAGCGTAGTCGCGGATTGGCCCAACCGAAGATAGCCGAGGCCGACATCGTTCAAGACCTTGAGCTTCGCGACGAGCTTCGGCGTGGCGGAGAAGAACCCGATCGCTTCCTTGACCGTCAGTCCCAGGACTTCGTGAATATTCAGCCCGTGATACTTCACATCGAGGACGCTCGGTTTGTAGCGCGTGCCTTTGCAGTCGTCGCAGAGGAGTTCGACGTCGGCGAGGAACTGCATTTCGACAGTCACGGTCCCATCGCCCTGGCAGGTTTCGCAGCGGCCGCCCGGGATGTTGAAAGAAAAATGCCCGGCCGTGTAGCCGCGCCGATCGGCTTCGAC
>DATGGL010000096.1:0-6097 GCA_035308605.1 Bryobacteraceae bacterium | reverse complement strand
TTTAATCGAGAGCGTAGTGCGGCGTTTTATGGACAATTGCAGGAGAAGCTCACGGGCTTGCCCGGAGTCCTGGCAGCAGGTTCTGTAAGTCGTTTGCCAGTGCTCGGAGGCGGGGCGAATACGCGCGGAGGCAATCCGTTCAGCATAGAAGGGCGGTCCTGGGATCCGAATGCTCCCGTCCCGCAGATCGCGCATACGCAGATGGCCGATCCTGAGTACTTTCGGGCTCTCCAGATTCCGCTGCTGGAGGGCCGGCTGTTCCGGGCGTCCGATGGATTCTCTGCCCCCCACGTAGCGGTGGTGAACAAGACTCTTGCGCAGGCGTTCTTTCCAAGAGGCGCGATCGGACAGAAGATCATGCTGGGAACTCCACGAGCCGGATCACCGTGGCTCATCATCGTTGGCGTAGTGGGCGATGTAAAGACGGCGGGGCTGGACCAGGCGACGCTGCCGCAGTTCTATACTCCGGTCAGCCAGGACCCGCCGCCTGGGATGTCGCTGGTCTTGCGCACCCTGGCAGATCCACGGAAGGCGGCGAATCTGGCTGCGGAAGCGATCCATAGCCTCCACCCGGAGATGCCCGTGTTCGATGTTAAGACGATGGACGACCGCGTGGCGCGGACCATCGCACGGCCCCGATTTGAAACGGTTTTGCTGACATTTTTTGCCGCGGCGGCGCTTCTCCTGGCAGCCATAGGAATTTTCGGCGTAGTCGCGCACGCCACCGCCCGGCGCACCCAGGAAATCGGTATACGCATGGCCCTGGGCGCCGATGCGAAGCGGGTCCTCCAGCAAGTAATTTCCGGCGGCCTACGTCCCGTGCTGGTCGGACTCGCACTGGGCAATATTGGAGCCATCGCCTTGACACGTGTTCTATCAAGCGTTCTATTCCAGGTTCGCGCAACCGATCCGGCGACGTTCCTGGCATCTGCCGGGATCTTGTTGCTGGCCGCCGTTGCCGCCTGCCTTGGCCCGGCATACAAAGCGGCTCGCGTCGACCCGATGATCGCTTTGCGGGAATGAATTTAATAGAGACGGTATATTAGAGATAGATGTCCGCTACACCGACAACGCCCCTTCCAGCCGGATTCGACGAGGCCGCCCTCGTCGCCAAGGCCAAGGCCGGCGACGCGCAGGCCTTTACGGATCTCGTTAAACAGTACGAGCGCAAGATCTACCGGCTCGCCAAACACATCACCCAGAATGACGAGGACGCGGAGGATGTCCTCCAGGAGAGCTTCCTTAAGGCGTACGAGCACTTGGATAACTTCCAGGGAAACTCCAAGTTCTACACCTGGATTGTTCGGATTGCGGTCAATGAGTCGCTTATGAAGCTGCGTAAGCGAAAAGGGGACCGTACCGTCCCGCTGGACGAACCTGTCGACACAGGCGAAGAAATGGTGACAAGAGAAATTGCCGTCTGGGAGGATAACCCGGAACAGCGATATTCTCGTGAAGAGATCCAGGAGATCCTCGATAAAGCCGTGGAAGGTCTGAAGCCTGATTTCCGCACCGTTTTCATCCTGCGTGACATCGAAGAACTGAGCACCGAGGAAACGGCTGAAACTCTCGGGATCTCAGTACCAGCAGTGAAGAGTAGACTGCTAAGGGCCCGCTTGGCGCTGCGGGAGAAGTTGACCCGTCAGTTCAAGCGTAAGGGGGAAGACGTCTTTGCTTACTTGTAAACAGTTCCTGACCGAACTGAACGATTATCTGGACCCGAACGGCGACCCGGACATCAAACGCCGCCTCGAATCCCACGTCACGGAGTGTCCGAACTGTTTTGTCATTGTCGACACCACCAAAAAGACGCTGCAAGTATACAAAGGCTGTACACCGCAGAGCATTCCCGACGACGTGAAAACTCGGCTTTGGAAAGCGCTTGAGCGGAAGATGGCGGCGCGCAAGGCCCCGAACACTTAGCGACGGTCTTTAGGGTAAGTTCACCGGGCAGCGATTCTGATAGAACTCGCATCGCCGGCACGCTTCACTGGGCGCAAGCGGATATTGGGATGACTCCTGCGCATCGCGAAATGCTTGAACCGCGGCGCGCGCTGCATCGAGCGCGGTGCGATCGATACTCACTTCCACTTCCTTTGCGGAACGGACGTAAAACAATATGGCCCGATCCGGCAAACGGCCCGCATATTTCTCGAGCGCCAGAGAATACAGGCCTAATTGCAGCGCATACCGATCGGCGCCGCTTTCATCGCGATCGGTCTTGTAGTCGACCAGAATCAGTTCCCCGCCCTCCTCAAACCACAGATCGATCTGCCCTCGCAAGACCACATCGTGGATCGGCAGCAGGAAATCGAATTCCCGTTCCATCCGGTTCGCCCGCGCGGCCCGCTTTCCGACTGGGCTATTCCGGAACCGGGCCGCCAGTTCCATCTCTTCCTCGATCCCTTCGATATCGTCAGCCAGAATTTTGTGCACCGCGAGCCCTGTCGCAACCCCGCCGCCTTCGCCTCCTTCCCGAGCCTGGCCACGCCCGAAGAGACTCAGGTAATACTTCCGCGGGCAAGCGTGAAACAGCGCGATCGACGTGATAGCGGCGGAGGAATCGAACTGCCCCGTTACATTAGGAGGGTCTAGCAACTGCTCGACGGCCGTGTCGACTGCAACCGGAACGCGCAGTTCCGACGGATCGGGAACCTGATCCGCAGCCGACACGCTGGAAATCGCGGCTTCCGCAAGTTTCTGCCATCCGGACGCCCTTCCCTTCTCGGCGTAGGAGAGGAACAATCGATCCTGCGCGCGAGTCATGGCGACGTAAAGTAACCGGTTCTCTTCGGCCTCTTCCTTCTGCTTGATTTCCGCGATCGCGATAGCGTGCGCGGTATCGGATTGCCCTTTCCCAGTCGCCGGATTCCGCCATCGGGCGCCCAACCCGGCCGCGCGCGAGAAGGTGATCACCGTCCTGCTGCGATTCGGCCCCTGGTGCAGCGCGCTCACGAATACTACCTTGAACTCCAGGCCCTTGGCGGCGTGAATCGACATGAGCCGGACCAGATTCCCGGCCTCCGCCGGCGGCGCCTCGGCTTCCGATTGGGTCACACGCCGCGCCTCCAACTCCTCCAGCAATTCGGCCAGCGGACGCGGATGATCCCGGTGTTCGCGCCTCACGTGCGCCAGCAGCTTTTCGATGTTCGCCCCCGCGCGTTCGGGCAAGCGCTCCGCGTATCCGCAATCGTCCATCGCCGACGCAAGAATCAGGTCTGGCGGGACGAATCCGGCCTGACGTCTCAAGTTGCCGAACGTCGCTTCGAACTCTTTCGACCATCCCTCGCGTCCAATGCGGAAAATTTCTTCATCGCTCATGCCGGCCAACGGGCTCCGCAACACGCCAACCAGCGCGATTTCATCCAGCGGATTCACCAGCGCGGCCAGAAGCGCCAGAAGGTCGCGAGTCTCGCGAGCTTCCAGAAACGTTCGCCCACCGCTGACCAGGAACGGAATTCCGAAGCGATCCAGCGATCGTTCGAAAGCCTCGGTGGCGCTCAAGGCGCGCACCAGAATCGCAACGTCGCGGAAGTCGTATTGGCGCGAATCGACCAGTTCGCGAATGCGCGCCGCGACTAGCCCTGCTTCGACGTCCGCTCCATTTTCGCCGCGCCCCACCAATCTCTCCACCGTTGCCCCAGACCCGCGCGATGCAATCAACGGGCGCGGCTCAATCCCTGGCTGAGTGTCGAGCATCCCGGAAACCGTCTCTAGAATTTCGGCGAAGCTGCGGTGGTTCTCCCGCAAGTCGTCGATTTCGAAACCGCTGGCAATCAGGCTGTCGCGATACTCGGCAAATACGGCGGGCTCAGCGTGGCGAAAACTGTAAATCGATTGGTTGATATCGCCGACGGCATAAAGCTTTTTGCGGATTAGATCGATCAAGCGCCATTGCAGGCGATTAGTGTCCTGCAGCTCGTCCATCAGGATTTCGTCGAAGCGCCCCGCGGTTTCCTGCCTGACGGCCGGGTTCGACTCCAGCAGGCGGATGGCCTGTTCTTCGAGGTCCGTAAAATCGAGTACGGCGTCGCGGCGTTTTTTCTCGCGATAGCGCTGGTCGATGCGCTTCAGAGCCAGGTGAAGAAGATCCATCAGGTCGTGGTTGTAGGCTTCGAGGAACTCGGATTCCAGGCGCGGAAGTAGCGTGTTCTTGAGTTCGCTGGCGGCCCGGCGGGAAGGGCTGCCTTGAACCAGATGGCTGAGATTGATGTCGAAGCGGAGGGATTTGAAATCGTTCGCGGTGTGGCCGGCCGGGGACCTGCCCCACTTGTCTAGAAAGTCGGTGGACCACTGCTTTAGTTTCGAGTGAGCGGGGCGCTGATTTACGGTTTTCCCTACGGTCGAATCGGCGATTACGGCACGCACCAAGTCCAGGGCTTCGGGGAGCGAATCGTGCGGCGCTAGCCTTGCCGCCGCCGTCGTTCCCGAAAGCCGCATGGTCTCCGATACGGAGAGCAAACCGCGGGCGAGATCGGGCTGGCGACCATCATCCTGGGTCGATAAATCGAGCGCTTCGAGTAAGCGGCGCAACTGATCCGGCTGTTCCTGATACAGGTCTTCGAGCGATTCGTCCGCCGCTTCCCGCGCCATGCGCTCCGCCGTCGATGCGTCGAGAACCGCGAGATCGGGCGCCAGGCCGGCGGCGATCGCGTTTTCACGAAGCAGGCGGGCGCAGAATCCGTGGATGGTCGAAACCCAGGCCCGCTCGATCTGCTCGCGCAAGTCGGGCATGTGAGCGAAACGTTTGATCAGGCGCTCTTTGATCTCGGTGGCCGCTTTTTCGGTAAACGTGATCGCCAGGATGCGCTGGGGATCGAAATTATGTTGCTCGACCAGCCAGGCGAATCGCTCAATCAAAACACGCGTCTTGCCGGACCCGGGCCCAGCCATTACACACACGTTCTGGCCCAGGCGCTCGATCGCCTGCCGCTGAGTGGACGAGAGATTCACGCTCCTGCCTTTCGGACGGCAGCGACGGTTTCAATACGGCAGATATCGCGAAAATCACACCAGCGGCACTTGTCTTTATCGGATGGCTGGGGCGCGATCCGGCCGGAAGTGATCATTTCAAACGTTTCCACGGCCTTCGCGGCGGCTGTGTTCATCAGGTCGCGAAGCATCGCTGGAGTGCACGATTCGCCCAGCGATTCCAAGCCTGGAATCGCGCGATGCCAGCCGCCCCACATCACCTCTTTACGCAGCCCGCAGTAGAGCATCCCCGCCGGTTCCAGCCCAAAACTCTTTTCGGCAGCGAGCAGGTACAGACCGCCCTGCACCAGATTTCCAGCCGCATGTTGGTCCACACGCTCTTGAATTTTCGCCGCTGCGCTGTACTTGTAGTCGATAACCAAAGCTTCCTTGCGCGGGCCCACATCGATGCGATCGATCCGGCCCTTAATCGCGAGCAGCGGGCTCAACGGGAAGCTGAATTTTTCCTCAACACGGCTGGGCCACCGCGACGTAAGCTGGCTATCGGAAATAAACGCATTGAAATGGCGCACCAGTTCCAGGCGGACCGCTTCAGCCCGGTAGGTTCGTGGGATGTGGGCGCGCTGGCACTCGTCTTCAAAGACCTGATCGAAAATCTCGGTTCCCAGCAGTGGCATGCGAGTCCATTCGGCCAGTGCGCGATGCAGGATGCTGCCTTGGAGCAATATATCCAGGCGATCCGCGGGCGCGGCGGGTCGCCGGCGAAGACGCAGTGTCCGCGCCGCGAAGAACTGGAACGGACACTGCAGAAAGCTCTCGATGGGAGTCGGTCCCAGCGTCTTATGCGCCTGCGCGAGGCGGTCGATTAGTTCAGGATCACGAATCGACGAGCCCATGGCTGCCGGAATTCGCCGGGATGGGCGCGGGCGCACTCGCGTCTCACAGGGAGTAACGGTGAGCCCCGAAAGGAAAAAGGACGCAAGCGTGTCCTCGCCCTTCTCATTGAAGCGCGCGTAACTGAGGATGGTCTCTTCGGTCGCGCGGGATGTCGCGAACTCGAACAGGAATCGCTCTTCACGCTGTAAATCCGCCGATGTTTTCAGACCGGCTCGTCTGCGAGCCGCGTCGTTCAAGAGCGAATCCTCGCGATGATAGTGAGGGAAGT
>DATGGL010000095.1:0-11792 GCA_035308605.1 Bryobacteraceae bacterium | reverse complement strand
GTCGGCGCTGTACTGCGTCGATGGGTTGGTGAGCCGTGGCGAAGGGTGTCGGCGCTGTCTGCGTCAATGGGTTGGTGAGCCGTGGCGAAGGGTGTCGGCGCTGGACTGCGTCAATGGGTTGGTGAGCCGTGGTGAAGGGCGTCGGCGGGGGACTGCGTCAATGGGTTGGTGAGCGGTGGCGAAGGGCGTCGGGGCTGTACTGCGTCAATGGGTTGGTGAGCCGTGGCGAAGGGTGTCGGCGCTGGACTGCGTCAATGGGTTGGTGAGCTGTGGCGAAGCTGTAATGTGTCAATGGGCTGGTGAGCCGTGGCGAAGGGTGATGGATTGTTCGATCGTGGCCAGGTTTGAGCGGGTCACGGAGGTTTCGTGGATTTCCAGGGCCCGGTGGAATAGAAGTGCGGCTTCTTTGAATTGGCGGTCGTGATAGCAGATTACGCCGAGGTCGTTCAGGATGGCCGCCAGGTGGGGATTCTGCGGGTCTAACTTGCTCTCTGCAAGGCGGAGCAGGCGGGCGGCTTCGGTGAAACGGCCTTGATCGATGAGGATTTCGGCGAGAACGTCCTGAGCCAGCGCCATATTCGCGTCATCTTCTCCCAAGCGAGTGCGCAGAATTTCGATTTCGCGGCGCTCGACGGATTCGGCTTTCATCAAGGCTCGTTCGCCGCGGTAGGCTTTCGCGAGGTCGCGGAGCAGGAGAGCGGTCTCCAGGCTGGACTTGCCGAATCGGAGTTCATATTGCTGGACGGCGGCCCGTGCGAGTTGTGCGGCTCGATGGAATTGTCCCTGCGAGAGGAGTTCGGTCGCGTGGCGATGGGCGGATTCAGGTGAGGTGAGGAAAGCGATCAGCGCGAGGGTGAAGAAGCCGGTCATGCCGGCAATTTTGTGCGCGATTGACGGACGGCGGAAGTAGGCGGGGGTTGCGCAACGGTTGTGCGACCGGTTAACCGGCTGATTCGGCGTAGAAGGTGAGTTGGTTCTGGCCTTGTTTGACCACGCGGGTGCGATGGATGGCGCCGTAACGATCCTGTAATGCAAGCTTGGCGAAGTGCTGGACGATTATTAACGACGGGATGAGTGCCGCCGGATTTTCGCCTAGCGTTGCGAGCGACTTTTGATATTCCTGTTCGGCTTCGTACGGGGGATCGAGAAAGACGATGTCGGCGCGGACGTTGGGGAGGGCGATGGAGGCTCGGCTTTGCAGGAGTTCGGCGCGAGGGTCGATGCGCAGCGTACGGAGGTTTTCGCGGATCACGTTGGCGGCGGCTCGGTTCTGTTCGACGAAGATCGCGTGCGATGCGCCGCGGCTGAGGGCTTCGATGCCGACCGATCCGCTGCCGGCGTAGATATCGGCGAAGATGGCGCCTTCGATTCGCGGGGCGAGGATGTTGAAGAGCGTTTCGCGCATGCGGTCGGGTGTGGGGCGGACGTCGAGGCCGGGGAGGGTCTTGAGGACGCGGCTGCGGAATTCGCCGGCTATGACGCGCATGTCACCCTACGAGGACCAGGCCGTAGCGGCGCTGCCAGTGGTCGCGGATGAATTCGACGGCGCGGTGAAGATCGTCGGGTGTGGGGGGATGGGCAACGAAGGATGCGGCTTCGTTGCGGGCGATCTCGAGGATATCGGCGTCGCGAAGAATGTTGCCGATGCGGAGGGCGGGCAGGCCGGATTGGCGAGTGCCGAAAAATTCGCCGGGGCCGCGGAGTTTCATGTCCATCTCGGCGATGTGGAAGCCGTCGTTCGATTCCACGAGCGTGCGGATGCGCTCGCGGCCGGTGTCGTTCAATTTATCGGTGACCAGGACGCAGTAGCTCTGTTCCCCGCCCCGGCCGACGCGGCCGCGAAGCTGGTGAAGCTGCGCGAGACCGAAACGCTCGGCCTGTTCGATGACCATCACGGTGGCGTTGGGAACGTCGACGCCGACTTCGATCACGGTGGTGGAAACGAGAATCTTGGTTTCGCCGCGCTGAAACTTTTCCATGGCGGATTCTTTCTCGTCGGTCGAGAGGCGCCCGTGGAGGAGACCAACCGATGTTTCGGGGAAGACGATTTGGGAAAGATGTTCGTGCATCTTCTGCGCGGCTTTCATGGCCTGGGTTTCGGATTCTTCGATGACAGGATAGACGACGTAGGCCTGGCGGCCGAGGTCGATCTGCTGTTTGAGGAAGCTGTAGACCTGTTCGACTTTCTCCTGTGTAACGTGCTTCGTGACGATCGGTTTGCGGCCGGGGGGAAGTTCGTCGATGATGCTGACGTCGAGGTCGCCATAAATGGTGAGAGCGAGGGTGCGCGGGATGGGGGTCGCGGTCATCACGAGAACGTCGGGATGTGCGCCTTTTTCCATGAGAGCCTGGCGCTGCTCGACGCCGAAACGATGCTGCTCATCGACGATGGCGAGGCCGAGCTTTTGGAATTCTACATCAGGTTCGAGGAGGGCGTGAGTGCCGACGACAATTTTCGCGAGGCCGGCGGCGAGGATTTTTTTGAGCTGCGTTTTTTCGCGAGCGGTGTTGGAGCCGGTCAGCAGAATCGTGACGTAGTCGAGTTTTTGGAACAGCTTCTTGAAATAGAAATAATGCTGGGTGGCCAGGATTTCCGTGGGCGCGAGCACGGCGACCTGGTATCCGTTTTCGATGGCGATGATGGCAGCTTCGGCGGCGACCAGAGTTTTCCCGCTGCCGACATCGCCCTGGAGCAGGCGATACATGGGATGGGGCGCGGCCATATCGTGTGCGATTTCGCCGAGGACTTTCTTCTGCGCGCCGGTGGGTTTGAACGGGAGCATCTGTTTGATGCGGTCACGGACTCGATCGGTGAGGCCGAAGCCGATGCCGGGATACATGCGCGCTTTGGCGCGTTTCAGCTCCAGACCGCATTCGAGCCAGAAGAATTCCTCGAAGATCAGGCGAAATTGCGCGGGTGAGCGGAAGGCGTTCAGCAGGCGGAGATCGGAATCGGGGGGCGGGAAGTGGAGCGCGCGAATGGCGCTCCAGCGGTCGGGGAGCTTTAGTTGCTTCAGGATGTGCGGCGGGATGGGATCGTCGTCGGAGCGCGGGATGCTTTCGAAAATCCGGTTCATGACGACGCGGAGGATTCGCGTGGTGACTTTTCCAGCGGCTTCATATATCGGAACAACGCGGCCGGTATGGAGCGACGCGTCGCCGTCTTCGTCGGCGGAGAGAATTTCGTACTCGGGATGCATCATCGCTAGATTGCCGGAGTAGGAATCGAACTCGACTTTGCCGAAGAGGGCGACTTTTTGGCCGGGGGTGAAAACGTCGGCGAGATATCCGCCGTGGAACCATTTCGTGTTGAGGACGGCGTGGGAGGCGTCGGTGAACGCCGCAGTGAAGAGGCCGAGGTTGCGGCGGAAACCGGACAGTTTTGTCGAACGGACTTCGGCCAGGACGGTCGCCATTTCACCGGGAGCGAGGTCGCGGATGGTCTTGACGTTGCTGCGGTCTTCGTAGCGGAAGGGAGCGTAGAGGAGCAGGTCTTCAACGATGATGAGTCCTTTGGCCTCAAGCATGGCGGCGCGGGCGGGGCCGACGCCTTTTACGTACATGAGTGGGGTGGAGAGGTCCAAACGGGCTCGGTAACACTTCTATCATGCCTTAGGATTGTCTCTTACATGTCGAACTACCGTTGATGCAGGATCTGTTAGCGAGGCGCTCGCTGGTGGGGACTTAGTCTCCTAAGTCGGGCGAGGATCTCCGACTTTTCAGAGGCTAGGACGTCTGCCTTTGCGTCCAGGTCGTATTTGCGAGCGGTCATGTATCGATCTTCGAGATAGTAGTATAGATCGTCAACGAGGGACGGAGGCCTGTGGACGTTGACATATGCAGAAATTATGTAGCGATGCTCGCCGGAGTGGGCTTCGTCCGGCCCCCAGACATAATCTGCCGTCACAAATATCTGTGCGTCGGAAATCAATAAATCCCTCCAGAATGCGTGCTGACTTTGATCTGAGACGGTCATATCTGACCCGAAAAAGTCTTGCAAGTCTTTCCCTGTTCCAGGGCGAAGCAGGGCAAAATGAATCCCCCAGCCGGTGACGCCGCCGCTCGCCGCCGAAAAGAGGAGGGCTGGCAGGTCCTTCTTCGGCTGGACAACGGTGACTTCCGGACTGTTTCCAAATTCCTGAGGGGCCGTATAACACTGCCGTTGAGGCGGACCTTCGAGGCAGATCGATACCGGACCTCTTGGAGATGAGACATCATCCGCATCACGCCCAGGCGCGATAATCGTCACTTCGCGTCCCATAAACTTCAGGGGCGACTGTGCATTAATCGTCTGTGAAACGAGAGAAAGCAAGATTGCGTAGATGATTATCGTCCCTACCATGGCCCGATCGGCGAATCGCCTCCTCACATTATGACGCGAGCAGTCTTTTCGAAATTCCACACGTGATCGCGGATCCAAAGCTGGCAGTCTGGCGCATCAAGAGCCGCGATAAAATAGCTACTTCATGCCACAACTTTTGGAAGGGAAGACGGCGCTGATTTTGGGCGTTGCGAATAAGTGGAGCCTTGCATACGCGATCGCGCAGGCGTTCCGGCGCGAAGGGGCCAAGCTGGTGCTGACGTATCAGGGCGAGCGGCTCAAGAAAACCGTCGAGGCGTTGGGCGCGGAACTTGGCGCGGAACAGATTTTTGAATGCAATGTTGCCAAGGACGAAGATTTGACGCGGCTGACGGAGACGCTGAAGGGCGAGGGGCGGCTCGACGTGGTGGTGCATAGTATCGCGTTCGCGAATACGGAGGATCTGGATCGGCCGTTTGTGGAGACGTCGCGGGCGGGATTCTTAGTCGCGCATGAAGTGAGCGCGTATTCGATGGTGGCGGTGGCGCGGGCGACGGCTCCGCTGATGACCGAGGGCGGGGCGATGATTACGCTCACGTATCTGGGCTCGACGCGGGTGCTGACGAATTACAACGTGATGGGTGTCGCGAAAGCGGCGCTGGAGGCGTCGGTGCGGTATCTGGCGAGCGAACTGGGGCCGAACAAGATTCGCGTGAATGCGATTTCGGCAGGTCCGGTGAAGACTGCCTCGGCGCGCGGGATCAAGAATTTTTCGAGGATTTTGGAAGCCGTGGAGGGGCGTGCGCCGTTCCGGAGGAATACGGATCCGGCGGAAGTCGCGGATGCGGCGGTGTTTCTGGCGAGCGATCTGGGGCGCGGGGTTACGGGTGACGTGATGTTCGTCGACGCCGGGTTTCACATCATGGGGCTGTAGGAAAGTCCGCCGTCGGGAAAAAATGGGGACAGACCGCTCTGTCCCCGCCGAACGATCGGTTGGTTTGCGTGCGGGATGGTGGGCGTGGACAGAGTGGTCAGTCCCCATTTTTTATTGTTTGGTGATTAGGGGCTGGAGGATTTTCGAGAGAAGGTCGGGCTTCGATTCGTCGCGGTCCAGGTGCGGGAATTTTTCGCCGCCGACGTATTCGACGCGGTGGGTGCTGTAATACTCGCCGCGCTTGAGTAGCAGCTCGATGGGCTGCGCGGAGTTCGCGGTTTTTTGAACGGCGTCGCGCAGGACCAGAGCGGTCCACTGACGGTTGTTCACGGCGACCAGTTTGTCGTCGGGGACGATTCCAGCTTTTTGCGCAGGGCCGCCGAACGTGACGTCCTGCACGGTGCCGTCCTCCTTCACAACCAGACCGATTGAGTAGGTGAAGTCCCAAACTTTGCGTTCGATTTCGGTGGCGTTCCAGAGATCGGAGCGGATCGAGTTGTATACCAGCTTCCAACCGCCGCGTTCGAATCCGTCGAGAGGAGCGCGGGGCTGGACGGATTGGGTGCGGGTGCGGAGGAATGACGCCCAATCGTAGGGCTGAATGGAATTCAGAGCCGCGACGATATCGTCGAAGGTGTAGGGTTTCAGCGCAGGAACGCCGCCGGGACCTCCTTCGAAGAGACGGCAGAAATCGTTGAGCGATTTCGCGCCCTTGCTGAGCTGGCGGATCAACACATCCGCTTCGAGCCAGATCAGGGTGCCTTCATCGTAATAGTCGACGCCGCGGCGATAGTCGGAGTAGTCATCGCGGGCGTTGTACAGGAACTGCGCGGAGATGGCGGTGTCTTCAAGCGATCGCCATTTGCGGCCGGCTTCGCGATCGAGCTGCGCGGCGACGATGGCGAGTTTGTCGCGCAGGTCATCTGGAGAGAGAAGGCCGGTGCGAGCGGTCAGAATTTCGCCGAGATATTGGGTGAGTCCCTCATAGACCCACAGCAGTTCGCCTTTCATCGGCTGGTTGTAATCGGGAGTGACCAGGCCCGCGGGGCGACGGAATTTTCCGTTCCAGGAGTGGACGAATTCGTGAGGGAGCAAGTCGGCGTTGTACTTTTGCGACGTTTCCTCGATCAGGCCGCGCTCACGCAGGCGGTTGTCGCTGGATTCATGGTGCTCCAGGCCGAAACTGGCGACGTGATCGCTGAAGGTGAAAAGAAAATGATAGCTGCGGTAATGGCGCGAACCGAAGAGCGCGCCGGTTTCCGAGACCAGGTTCTTATAGTGATCGAGCTGATCGGGAGAGATTTCGAGCGCTCGGTCGCTGTCACCGGCAAGATGCACGTAGTGAACGATCGATCCGTCGCGGCCGAGTTCTATGGTGCGGTAGTGGCTGCCGGTAGAGACCGGCGAATCGATCAGGGTGGTCAGCGACGACGGTTGAAACTCGACCTCGCTGCCGGATTCGTGCGCGATTGGGAGAGCAGTGCCGTAGCGCCAGGCATTGGGAACCTTGAGGTCGGCCTGGAAGCGCAACTGGTCCGCGGGGACGCCTTGCGGATAGAGGATGAATTGATTCCAGTTCAGGACGGCGAGTTCGGTGGTCGCGGAAGCGCCGGAGGAGAAGCCCGCGGAATCGGGCGGAGCGATCTGATCGAAAATTACGTCGAGCGCGGGGACACCGTCGGGAACGGTGACGTGGAATGCGAACATGTTGACGGAGTCGCGGGTCCACGGGATCGATTGGCCGGCGGCGGTGATTTTCAAGCCGACCAGATCGGCGATGGGACCGGTGGGGCCATGCTCGCCTGGGATCCATTGCGGGTATAACAGCGTCATGGGTCCAGGCTTCGCCGGGATGGTCAGATGAACATGAAACAGACGGCGGGGCGCGTCGGTGGCGTCCAAACGGATTTTGATGGTTGGGTCCTGCGCGATGACGGACGCGGATATCAGCAGCGCGAGCACTGCCAGCTTGTGCATCAATCTATTTCTGCTCCCTGTAGTAGAAGATGAGATCGGTGGGCGGCGGGGGTACACCTAACTGGCGGAGCATCGCCATCACCTGGCCGCGATGCAGCGTTGCGTGATTCACGACGTGCAGGCAGATCTGCCACACGGGAGTGACGTATGGATTGCCCTTCAGGTCTTTATACGCGACCGGGCGCGTCAGATCGTCATCCGAGAGTGCGTGCGACCATTGCTCCCAGGCATTTTGAATACGCGGCCAATCCACGTCGATGGGATCGGAGGGAGGCTGGTATTGCTCGCCATGAATGCGCGTGAGCCAGATGCGATCGGCGAAGTGGATGTGGGACAGCGTATCGAGAACGCCTTTGTGCGAGCAGCCGAGATCGCGAGTTTGTTGCTCGGGAGGCAGGCTTAGGACGGCGTCGAGGAGACGGCGCGAGGCCCAGGTGGAATAGCGAAGGTGATCTTGCAGTTCGGCGGCTGTCATCTTTAAATTTTCAACGAAGTAACCAGGCTTTCATGGTGCGCGAGACCAGGTCGGATGCGTCCTGTTGGACGAAATGGCTGGCGCCGGGGATGGTGACCAGGGTCAGGTCCTTGCCCATCCAGTCCCAGGTGTTGTTGAGCGCGCCGGAAAGCAGCGCGGTGTCGCCGAGGCCGTGGAACATCAGGACGGACATTTGTGTTTTCACGACGGGCGATGTGTCTTCTGTGTAGGGCTCGCGCGGATAGTTGCGCTTGTAGTAGTTGAGCATAGCTTCGAGGTCGGATCGCTTGAAGGCTTCGATGTACTTTGCTTTTGCGGCGGGATCGGTGACCCAGAATGCGAGTTGCTCGGCGGTTACTTTCGACGCGGCGTCGGGCTGCTGAAAGTTGCGGGCATATTGGCTGTTTTTTTGTTGCTCGGGATTATGCGCGAGTTCGCGGCTGAGGCCGCGCGGATGCGGAAGATTCAGGATGATCAGGCGATCGGTCATCTGCGGAAGATTCAGGGCGAATTGCCAGGCGACGAGTCCGCCCCAATCGTGGCCGACGATGATGGCTTTGTCTTTTCCCAGCGACTTGATGACCGCCGCGACGTCGCCGACGAGCAGGCGGACGTCGTAATTCTCGACGCCTTTGGGCTTGTCGCTGAGATTGTAGCCGCGCTGATCGATGGCGACGCACTGAAACTTGTCGGAGAGAGCGGCCATCTGGTCGCGCCAGGTGTACCAGAAATCAGGAAAGCCGTGGATCATTACGATCAGCGGACCCTGGCCGAGGCTCGCGTAGTGAATTTTTACGCCGTTCGAATCGGCGTATCCGTGGGTGACGCGGGACTCGATATCGGCCGCGTGCGAGACCGCCGCGAGAAACGCAAACAGCAGTAACCATCGCATATAGAGCCAGTATAGGTCGCCTGTTGGAAGCCTGGCTGTTGAATGAATCCCGGCTGTTACATTAATGGGATGCACACGGACACGTCGGCCGTTCGCAAGGGAGAGGAGCTGGACGTCGGCGCTCTGGGGGAATATCTTCGCAGCAGGATCGACGGGGTTGCAGGCGGAATTGTCGTGGAGCAGTTTCCGGGCGGGCATTCGAATCTTACGTATCTGTTGACCATCGGCGGCTTGGAGTATGTACTGCGGCGAGCGCCGCTGGGTCCGGTGGCTCCCAAGGCGCACGACATGGTGCGGGAGGCTCGTGTGCTGAGCGCTGTGCATCCTCACTTTCCGCCGGCGCCCAAAGTGTATTTAGTTTGCGAGGACGCGGGCGTGATCGGTGCGCCGTTTTTTCTGATGGAGCGCCGAAAGGGGATCGTCTTGCGGGATCGAGTGCCGCCGGAAGTTTGCGCGCACGAAAATTATGCGGATCGCATCAGCCGGGCGTTCGTCGATTGTCTGGTGGAGTTGCATGCGGTGGATGTCGAAGGGCAGGGGCTGACGTCGCTGGGGAAACCGGAGGGATTCGTCGAGCGGCAGGTGAAGGGCTGGTCGGAACGGTGGGAAAGGGCGCGGACGGAGGCGAATCCGGAGATGGATCGCGTGATGGCGTGGCTGGCGGCGACGATTCCTCCATCGGGAACGGCGACGCTGGTGCATAACGATTTCAAGCTGGATAACGTGATGCTGGATACGTCGTCGCCGGATCGGATCGAAGCGGTGCTCGATTGGGAGATGACGACGGTGGGCGAGCCGTTGTGCGATGTGGGGTTGACGCTGTGTTACTGGAGCTCTGTTTTGGTGCCGGGAACGTCGTCGGAAGCGATCACCGCGGGGCCGGGATGGTATTCGCGCGATGAATTCGTCGAGCAATACTCGGCGAGGACGGGGCGGGATTGCTCGGCGCTGCCTTGGCATGAGGTTTTGGGCGTGTTCAAGCTGGCGGTGATTTTGCAGCAGATCTATTTTCGATTCTGGCGCGGCCAGACTACGGACGAACGTTTTCGCACGTTCGATCAGCGGGTGAAGGCGCTGACCGGGCAAGCAGCGCGGATGGTGGAGAAGATCGCTTGAGCGTGGTGTATCTGGTGCGCCATGGGCAGGCGGGGACGCGGGAGAATTACGATTCGCTCTCGGAGTTGGGGCATCGGCAGGCGCGGCGGCTGGGGGAACACTTCGCGGATCAGGGGATCGAGTTCGACGCGGTGTATTCGGGGACGCTGGCGCGGCAGCGGGCGACCGCGCTGGCGGCGATCTCGGATGCGGATGCGATTGTCGATCCGGGATGGAATGAATTCGATCTGGCGCAGGTGTATTCGGAGTACGCGCCACAGATGGCCGCGGACGATGCCGAGTTCCGGCGGGACTATGAAGAGATGCAGCTTGCGATGGTGGCGAGCCGCGGAGCCCATGACGCGCCGATTCATCGGCGTTGGAACGACTGCGACAAAAAAGTGGTGCGCGCGTGGGTGGAGAGCCGGTATGAATACTCCGGCGAAACGTGGCCGGTGTTTGTGGCTCGGGTTCATGGCGCTCTCGATAGGCTGACAGCGGCGGGGCACGAGGGGAACGTGATCGTGTTTACTTCGGCGACGCCGATCGGGGTGTGCGCGGCGCGGACGCTCGAAATGGACGACGGGCGGGCGATGTGGCTGGCGGGGGTGTTGATGAACGGGTCATTCACCACACTGCGCATCTCGCGCATGCCTACTCTGCGCGTGCAGGGGGTGGAACTGCGTCTGTTCAGCTTCAATAATTCGCCGCATCTGGATGATCCGGAGTTGCGGACGTTCCGGTAAGATGGAGCACAAATGAATTTCGACTACTCGCCGAAGGTGAGAGAGCTGCAAGAACGCGTCGCGGCGTTCCTGCACGAACATATTTATCCCAACGAGAAGCTCTATTACGAACAGATCGCGGAGGAGCGATGGCGGCCGGTGCCGGTGATCGAGCAGCTTAAGCCGAAGGCTCGGGCGGCAGGATTGTGGAATTTGTTTCTGCCGGAATCGGAGCATGGGGCGGGGCTTACGAATCTGGAATACGCGCCGCTGTGCGAGATCATGGGGCGGTCGGCGATGGCGCCGGAGGTGTTCAATTGCTCGGCGCCGGACACGGGCAACATGGAGGTACTGGCGCGGTACGGGACGAAGGAACAGCAGGACCGCTGGCTGAAACCCCTGCTGAACGGCGAGATCCGGTCCTGCTTCAGCATGACCGAGAAAGACGTCGCCTCGTCGGACGCGACCAATATCCAATCGAGCATCGTGCGCAAGGGCGATGAGTACGTGATCAACGGGCGCAAATGGTGGTCCTCGGGCGCAGGCGATCCGCGGTGCAAGATTTCGATTTTCATGGGCAAGACCGATCCCTCGGCGCCGAAACACAAGCAGCAGTCGATGATTTTAGTGCCGATGGACACTCCGGGCATTAAGATCGAGCGGATGCTGACGGTGTTCGGATACGATCATGCGCCGCATGGGCATGGCGAGGTGACGTTCACGAACGTGCGGGTGCCGGCTTCGAACATTCTGCTGGGCGAGGGGCGCGGATTCGAGATCGCGCAGGGTCGGCTGGGGCCGGGGCGGATTCATCATTGCATGCGGCTGGTCGGGCAGGCGGAGCGGGCGCTGGAAGCGATGTGCCGGCGGGTGCAGTGCCGGACCGCGTTCGGACGGAAGATCGCGGAGATGGGGACGATCCGCGGCGACATTGCCGCATCGCGAATGGAGATCGACCAGGCCCGGCTTTTGGTTTTGAAAGCCGCGCACATGATGGATACGGTGGGTAATAAAGAGGCGCGCGCGGAGATCGCCATGATCAAAGTGATCGTGCCGAACATGGCGCTGCGGGTGATCGATCGCGCGATTCAGGCCCACGGTGGCGCCGGCGTCACCAGCGATTTTCCGCTCGCCAGCATGTGGTCGCACACGCGGACACTGCGATTGGCCGATGGTCCCGACGAAGTCCACATTGAGTCGATCGCCAAGGGTGAGTTGAAGAAGGATTGCCCGCGCGCGGCGAAGGCCTAGCCGAGCGGATAATACTGTGGTATTACTTGGGTATGAAAGCAGCAATTTCCGTTCCTGACAAGCTTTTCAAGTCCGGCGAGGCCCTGGCGAAACGGATGCGCGTCAGCCGGAGCAAGCTATACGCCATTGCTCTGTCCGAGTAC
>DATGGL010000094.1:0-6805 GCA_035308605.1 Bryobacteraceae bacterium | reverse complement strand
ACGTGCCGCGCGACATGAAGTCGATCGGCGAAGTGATTGCGATGGGCGATCACGTGATGGAAGGGTACTTTAGAGAGCCCGAGGCCACTCGCGCGGTGATGACTGGGCCGTGGTTTCATACCGGCGATATGGCGGTTTGGGACGAGGACGGCTACATCCATATCGTCGATCGAAAAAAGGAGATCATCATCTCCGGCGGCGAGAATATTTCATCCCTTGAAGTGGAGCGTGAGATTTTCGCGCATCCGGCGGTGTATGAATGCGCCGTGGTAGCCGCTCCGCACGAACAATGGGGCGAGGTGCCGGCCGCCATCGTCGTACTGAAGCCGGGCGCAACGTTGACGCAGGACGAATTGTTGGGATTTCTGCAGCAGCGGCTTGGAAAATTCAAGTTGCCGCGCATCGTTGAGTTTTCGACGGACCAGCTCCCCAAGACCGGTACCGGCAAGATCCGCAAAATGATCCTCAAAGAGAAATTCTGGGCCGGCAAAGAAAAGCGCGTGCAGGGCTGATGTACTTTGTCGCCGCGTCGCCGGACGCGCTCGCGGATTTGTACGACGCGGGAACCGCCGGAATCATCGAGCACGACGGCTGGGTCCAAGCTTTCTTTGAGAACCGGGAAACTGCCGCGCAATTCGGCGAGCCGCAACCCGCGGATGCGACCGATTGGGTGCAGCACACCTATGACGCGTGGCCGCCCATGCTGGTTGGTGAGCGCTTCTTTCTCGTCGCGCCCTGGCGAACGGAGCCGACGCCGCCCGGTCGATTGCGTCTCGAAATCAACCCCGGGCAACAATGCGGCACCGGCCAGCATCCTTGTACCAGACTGTGCCTCGAAGCGATGGAACGGATGGTCCGGCCTGGCGATTCGGTGCTGGACGTCGGCACCGGGTCGGGAATCTTATCGATCGCCGCGAAGCTGTTGGGGGCGGGACGGGTAGTGGCGTGTGACATCGATCCCGACGCGGCGCGAATGGCGCCGTTTTTCATCGGCAGCGTGGACGCTGTGCGGACCGGATCCTTCGATGTCGTGGTCGCCAATATCAGCGAGTCTGTGATTGAAGATATGCGCCCGGACTTCGATCGCGTCGCTTCTCGGCGGATTCTTTCGGGTTTTCAAGACGAGAACGGAGCATGGACGTGCATCACGCTAGGCTAGGGCTTTTCGGGCCAACTGTGTTTGGGATAGCGACGTGATAATTCGCGACGCACTTGCGGATAGAGCCGTTCCCAGAATCCCGCAAGATCCGTAGTCACCTGAACGGGGCGGCGATTCGGCGCGAGCAGATGCACCACTACGGGTACATCGCCGATGCGCGGCGTCTCACGGACGCCGAAGAAATCCTGTAATCGCGATTCGATCCACGGCGGCTTGCCTATTTCGTAGTGGACCGTCACCTGGCGTCCTCCGGGCAGGCGAAGGCGCTCCGGAGCGATCTGATCGAGCCGGGGCGGGCGCAGCGCGGCAATCAGGTTGGCGGCGGCGAGTTCCGCGAAACTCGATCGGCCACGGCACAACCCACGCAAAGCCCGGGGCACGTCAATTTCGATTCCGGCGAATGTCGCGCGGGCACGCAGTTGGTCAAGCGCATCGCGATCCGCGAAGCGTCCAATGTCTGTTTCGAACGCCTTCTCCGCGAGCAGTTCGGCGGCCTCTTCGGAATCGGCCGCAGGCGTGCGCGTTTCCTCCAGGACCAGTTGATCGTAGAGGAGCGCCGTGACCTGCTCCACACGCTCCGCCGTCCGATTCCACTCGAGCGTTGTGCGTGCGACCGCGCTGTCGAGGAGCCATTCCGGCTCAATCGGCTCCGCGAGACGGACTAACGGCAGGCCGCGGTCGCGCCGCTGTTCGATATCGAGCGCGATCAGGAACTCATGATGACACTCCGGAAATCGAGCCGAGCCGCCAGAAGCCAGCAGCAGCTCTCCATCGCGGCGATGACGGGCGACACGATCGGGAAAAGCCGCCAGCACTGATTGCAAAAGATCCGGGTCGCCAGCGCGGTCCCGGCCAGCGACCAGGCGGCGAAGCTGGTCGAAGACGCGCCGGGTTTGCGGCTGCCACTCCGCCTCCATGAGCGTTAACAGGTCGGACGATCCTCGCTCCCCGGCGCTCAGCACCGCCGCCGCGGCACACCCTCGCGCGGGAACGCCGCGACGGGCGGCTTCGAGAACCAGCTTGGCAAGCCGGGGAGGAAGCGGAAGCTCGGCCATCTCCGGCGTCGCCCCCAATCGGTCAAGAAGCGAGTTCGCGGCCGCCAGAGCAGCTTCGGGCGGCGCTTCGAGCCACTCGATCTGCTCAAGATTCATTGCGCGGAGTTGAAGGACCACTTGAGAAAGTTCCCGGCGGCGGATCTCGGGAGGATCGGACGGAGGCCGGCGATGAAAGTCCTCGGCTGTGTACAGGCGGATCACACGGCCTGGCGCGGTGCGTCCCGCGCGCCCGGCCCGCTGCGTCGCCGAGGCCTGGCTGACGCGCTGGATATTCAGGGAAGGAAGCCCCGTCCATGGCGAATCGACGGCAACGCGCGCGAGGCCGCTATCGATTACGGCGGTCACGCCCTCAATCGTGATAGAGCTTTCGGCGACGTTGGTTGAAAGGATCACCTTGGGACGCCCGGCCGGGGTCACGGCGCGATCCTGCTCGGCCGGCGATAGATCGCCGTGCAGCGGGACGACCAGGAGATGGAACCGTTCGAGCGCGCGCGCCGCACGCCGGATCTCCGCCGAGCCGGGCAGGAAGACGAGAACGTCGCCATCGAGGCCTTCCTTCATCAGGCGCTCCATCGCTCCCGCGACCTGCTCTTCAAGCGGCGCGGCGGAATGCGGCGTGTAGTCGATTCGAAGATTGAAGAGTTTTCCCTCGGATCGAAGCACCGGACATCCGCCGAGGTACCGGGCAATGGGCCCGGCATCGAGCGTCGCTGACATGACAACGACACGAAGGTCGAGGCGGTTTACTAAAGCGAGCGCGAGGTCGCTATCAAGATGCCGTTCGTGAAACTCATCGAGAATCACGACGCCTGTACCGGAGAGCGCCGGGTCCGACAGCATACGGCGCGTGAGAACGCCCTCGGTGAGATAGCGCAGGCGCGTGCGCGGACCAGTGACATCTTCGAAGCGAACCTGGTAGCCGACGGTCTCGCCGACGCTCTCCTTCATCTCACTTGCGACACGGCGGGCGGCCATGCGGACCGCCAGTCTGCGAGGTTCGAGCACCAGGACGTCGCCGAACGCCAGCAGCGCGGGCGGGACGCGAGTGGTCTTCCCTGCTCCGGGCGGCGCTTCAATCACCAGGCGTTTGGAAGCTCGCAGCGCATCGACGATCTGCGGCAGCAGCGGATCTATCGGAAGATTCACGTCAATCGTCGACAACCGCCTGAATGGTGTCCGGCGCGTTGCCTTCCAGGCGGTTATTCACGAAGATATAGGCCGCGCGGCGTTCCTCACGCATGCGGCGGATCAGCGCCCGCAGCGATTCCCGAGCCTCCGGATTCTCGTCACGGATCTTGTCATACGGCATGAATAAAGCCACGGCGTCTTCGTAGGCACGCCCCGGCCGCAGCAGGGCGCGTGTGACCGTGAAATCGGCCGTAAGAGCGCCGCCGATTCCCATCTGCTCGCCGATCGAAGGCATCCGGGTCCAGGAATTGAACACGTGCGCGACCCCGTGGGCGCGCAGACTTTCGAAGTAGCGAGGCGCGAGAAACTCACGGTTCCGGACCTCGATCGCATATCGGAACGTTCCCGGCAACTCGTCGAGAAATGGATCCAGACGGTCAATGAATTCGAATGGCGACGCGGTCCGGGCGCCGAACTCGAAGATCAAAGGCGCAAGGCGCGCCGCGTACGGCGTCAACGGCTCAAGAAAAAGAGCGCGCAGCGTATCGGCGGCAAGGTACGCCGGATTCTTCACGCCGGCCCGAGGACCGTATCGCGGATGCTTCGGGAAAACCTCACAGGTCACTTCTTCCGGCACCTTGAGCGCGAACTTTAGCAGCGGCGGCGCGGACGCGAACAGTTTTTGCCAGAACTCAGGCGACGGGAACTGATAAAACGAAAAGTCGCCACAAACGATCGGGAATGTTTCGGCATATTCGCCCAGGCATTCGGCTTCGAAACGTTTCTGCGAGAACTTGCCGCGCGAAAGATACCGGTCGCGAGAATAAATCTGGCCTAGCCAGCCATCGTACTTCCAGGAGCTGGTTCCGATCCAGATGTTCTCGTCGCGCAATGCGCGAAGCCGGGTGGCGAGCGCCGCTCGATCAAATGACGACGGCGGATCGAAGAGCGGCAGGGTCACCAGGCATGCGCCGAACGGTTGTAATACGGGTCCGCGCCCGCTTCAATTACGCCGTTCGAAAGAACCTTGATCATAACCGGAGCCGCGCCGCTGTCATACCGCGAGTGTGTACTTGTATGGTGGCCGCGCTCGGTCAGATCGGCGAAGACGGCTGGCGGGATGCGCTCATCCAGAATCAGATCGCCTTTGTTCCAGGCGTGATTGTCGAAGCTGGAAACCAGGTGACGCGTCTGGAAGCGCGGCGCTTCCACGGAATTTTGCGCGTTGATGTTGTATTCCGCGGCCGCGAACAATGTCTGGATCAGGGCCTGATCCTGGTTGTCGCCGCCGGGTGTCGACAGAACTATATACGGGCGGCCGTCGGCCTGGGTGACCAGAGTCGGGCTCAACGTAACGCGAGGACGCTTGCCGCCTGCGAGCTCGTTCGGGTGCCCGGGGATCAGCACAAAGCTCTGGGCGCGCTCGGTCAACGGAATCCCGGTATCGCCGGCGATCACGCTGGGCAGCCACGCACCGGACGGCGTCGCGGAGAACATCACGCCGTCGTGATCGATGGCGTCTACGCAGGTGGTGTCGTGCGCCATCAACTCGTCGTCGATCTTCAGCCGCGCCATTTCAGTTTCAGCGGGATGCTGGCCGACCTTGCCGTTGATTTTTCCAGGCCGGAAATCGAGGGACGCTTTTTCGGTGATCAGGCGGCGGCGCTGTGCTCCATATTCCTTGGACAGCAGAACGTCTGTCGCGATGTGGTTGAATTTCGGATCGCCGTAATAAGTGTCGCGATCGGCGTAGGCGAGCTTCAGCGCCTCCACCATGCGATGGATGTATTCGGCCGAATTGAACGGCGGCGTGCGGCCTTCAAACGCTTCCATGATGTTGAGGGTTTCGATCATGGCAGGTCCCTGGCTCCAGAAACCGGGCTTGTAGACCTTGAGCCCCTTGTAGGTGCCCATCACGGCTTCCTCGGGCTCCAGCTTGAACGCGGCCATATCTTCGTAGCGGACCAGGCCGCCGTTGGCTTTCATGAACGCGTCGATCTTGTGGGCGACTTCGCCGCGGTAGAAATAATCGCGGACCGCGTCGATCCCGGCCTGGCGGCTCGCGCCGCTGGCCAGAGCTTTTTTCTCGGCCTCTGCCATGGAACGCAGCGTACGCGCAAGGTCAGGTTGCCGGAAGATTTCTCCGATGCGCGGAATCTGGCCGTTGATCAGGAAGTGCGCCTTGGAGGTCGGCCAGAGATCGAAAAACCGGCGGCTGGCGGCGATGCTGTTCACGCGCATCTCATCGATCGCAAACCCGTCTGCCAGATCGATAGCGGACGCAATCACATCGTTGAACGATTTCGTTCCAAATTCCCGTAACGCGACCAGGCCCGAATCGACCATTCCCGGAACCAGCGCCGACATGATGCCGGCCACCGGGATAATTCCCTTCAGACCACCCGGATCCATTTCCAAAATCTCACCGGCGCGCAATGGCCGGCTGCGATACATTTCCGCGGTGGCAAGCTTTGGCATCGTCCCCACGCCGGCGATCGCGTAAACCTTCCCTGTCTTGGTGCGGATTAGAATCGGCGCTTCGCCGCCCATTCCGAAGTGCGAAAGTTCGGTGACGGAAGCGGCGAACATGGTGGCGACGCCCGCGTCTACCGCGTTGCCGCCTTTGTAGTACATCCGCATGCCGGCTTCGGTCGCATAATCGCTGCCTGCGGCGACGGCGCCGTGCACGCCGCGCACTGCCTGCCGGACTGGATGTTCCCATTTGCCGGACTGGCCGGCGCACAACCCCGCCACGGTCAAGACAGTGAGAGATTTCTTCAGTAACATGTTGTTTTCTCGCGCGCTGCAATCATTATAATGGTTTCGCGTGCAGACCAAGCCGGCCGAAGCCAAATCGAAATCACGCGCCGACGAACATGAGCCAATGCTGTACTGCCCGGTGTGCAGCCGCCGGCTCGCCGAGCGCAAATGCAAACTATTTTGCGAGCAGTGCGGGTATTACATGAGCTGCGCCGATTACTATTGATCTAATGAGTGAACTCGCAGAATTATTAGAAAGATTCCGCCGCGGGCCGGAGCTGTTGGCCGTCGCCACCACCGGCGCCGCCGGCAGCGAGCTGGATTTCAAGCCCGAAGGGAAGTGGAGCGTGCGCCAGATCGTATGTCATCTGGCGGACTCTGAAGCCGTCGGGACCATGCGTTACCGGCAGCTTGCGGCCGAGGAGCATCCGGTGATGCCCGTCTGGGATCAGGACGCTTGGGCGGCGAAGCTCGACTATGAAAAGCGCAAGATTTCGCAGGCGCTGGAATTGTTTCGCGTCCTTCGCTCGGCGAACTATGAGTTGATGAAGGATTTGCCGCCGGAAACGTTCGCCCGCACCGGTACTCACTCGACGCGAGGCGAGTTGAGCCTGTTGCAGATGCTGCGCATGGATGCCGAACACGTCGAGAATCACGTAAGGCAACTGCAGGCGACACGGGCGGCTTACAAAGAGCATAAGGC
>DATGGL010000093.1:0-20045 GCA_035308605.1 Bryobacteraceae bacterium | reverse complement strand
CGCGCTGGTATCACGCGCAGCCGACCGATACCGTCCGTGACGCCGCGGGCAACGTCAGCCACGGGTACGGGACGTTCTTCGCGTTCTACTTCATGATGACCGGCCTGCATGGAATCCACATCCTGGTCGGAATCTTCCTGCTGGCCTGGATCGCTGTGCGTGCCAATCGTGGCGAATTCACCAAGGCCTACTATACGCCCGTCGACCTGATCGGCCTCTATTGGCACCTGGTCGATTTGATTTGGATTTACCTGTTCCCGCTGTACTACCTGATCAAATGAGCGCCCATACACACGAAACTCACGACCACGATCCCAGCAGCTCCGGTGTTTACGTAAAGACGCTGTTGGCGCTTCTCTTCCTGACCATCGTCACGGTGGGCGCGTCGTACGTCGATTTCGGCCCTGGCAACGTCATCATCGCGCTGTTCATCGCGACCATCAAAGCGACGCTGGTTGCCCTGTTCTTCATGCATCTGCGCTATGAAAAACCGGTGAACGCCGTGGTCGCCACCGCCGGATTCCTGTTCCTCGGAATCTTTCTGATGTTCTGCTTTATCGATTTCGACAGCCGCCAGAACCTGCAGCCGGTGAATCTGAAGCCTCCCGTGCTGACTCCTGCGCCCGCCGCCGCGGCGCCTCCCGCCGAAGGCGAGAAGAAGTAGAACCGGCGACCCGCTTACTTTCGTGCGCGGTTCAGTGCGAACGTTTGTCTACAGAAAGCCGACACAGAGCCGCGAGCGCCAGCGACCGGGTGGTGAGGCCTCGCACCGATCTCACGCCAACATGGCCACGCGAAAGGCGGCAGCCAAAGGCGGGAAGGAGTAGAACCGGCGACCCGCTTACTTTCGTGCGCGGTTCAGTGCGAACGTTCGTTTAACGAAAGCCGACACAGAGCCGCGAGCGCCAGCGGACCGGGTGGCTAAGATGTCGCGCTCACAAATGCGCCGTCTAAGCCGCTGAAAACAGCCACTGCTGTTCCGCATGCTGGGGTCCGAAGTGTTCCAGTTCCACCGGATACCGGCGGCGCAGCTCTTTGGGCGCTTTGCTCCGGACCCCACAAGTCATCGCCTGCGTCTGTAGCGCATTCACGACACTCTTCGCGCCGGCGTCGTTGTTGAAGATGACAAAGGTCGACGCGGCGAACCGCCCGATGTGCTCGATCCTCTTCACCCACGCCGCCAGCTCGTCTTCCGAGTAGAGATAATCATGCTGCCGCTGCCGGGTCGCAGCCCGGTCGTAGGCGCCAAGCGAATTTTTTGGGTTACGTCCATGCAGCCGGACGTAACCCACCTCCGAGGTCAAAAAAGCCGTGGGCGGCATGGCGCGCGTGTATTCGGGCTGGTCGATATTGCAGAACCCGACCCGGTAATCGATGAAGGTGCCCACGGCTTCCTCCGCCATCCAACTGCTGTGCCGCATTTCCGCGACGAGTGGAAATTCGCTGAAGGCACGCCGCAGCGTGATGAAGAACTCGCGATTCTCAGCCGTAAACCGGAACGACCAGGGAAACTGCATCAGCACCGCGCCCAGCTTCCCAGCGCGAAGCAGCGGCCGCAACCCGTCTTTGAACGCCGTAACCTCGGCGTCTTCAAGGACGCGACCGTGAGTGAACCGCTGATGGAGCTTGGCCGTGAACTGAAACCTTGGGTTCGTTTGGCACTTCTTGATCCAGAGCTTTACAACCTCCGGCTTCAGCGGCTGATAGAAAGAGCTATTGATTTCAACGACATCAAAGTTGCTCGACAGAATTTCCAAGGGATGCGTTCCAGCCGGATGCGCTTTGGGATAGACGATTCCGTTCCAGTGGGGATACGACCAACCGGCAGTTCCGACGCGTGGGGAGGTAGACATATGCCTTTTCTTCGCCTCGATCTATAGTAGCGAAGAAAAGGGGAATCTGTCAATGTGGGTTGGCAGAATTTAGTGGACGGTCGCCGCCCACTCGCCCTTCCACTCCCGATCCAGCGGCGTGGTCAAGTTCCGGCGAGCCCGCTTTTCCTTGTACATCCGGCGGTCTGCTTCGGCCAGCAATTGCTCGGCATCGCTGCCGTCGAAGGGGAAGTGCGCCACGCCGATACTGGCGGTCAGCATGTTGCCGTTGAATAACTGGTTCCCGACTTCCTTCACCACGTCGCGGAACTGTTTGATCTTGGCGTCGACATCCGCTGCGATCACGCCGGGCAGAAGGACCACGAACTCGTCGCCGCCCATTCGCGCGACGTAATCATAGTCGCGGCACGCCGATTTGAGGCCGATGGCAACGGAGCGCAATACTTTGTTGCCTTCCAGATGCCCGAAGCGATCGTTGACGGCCTTGAATCCGTCCAGATCCAGCACCAGCACCGCCAGCGGCAACTGGCCGCGTTTACCGCGCGACAATTCTGAATCGAGTTGCAGGAACAGCGACCTCGCGTTGGGCAGGCTGCTCAGATAGTCCGTGGTAGCCGAGGATTCCGCCTGGCGGAAACGCAGGGCATTTTCAATCGAAAGACCGATCTTCGTGCTGATGGCGAGCAGGATCCGCAGATGATCCTTCGTGAATGCATCGCGATCGGCATGATACAGCGTCATCACGCCGAGAACTCCGTTAACGCCTTCCAATGGAACCGCGACTGCTGAACGCAGCGTCGAGAATTTGGCCGGATCGTTCAGATAACCGGGCTCAACCGAAGGATTCCCGTTCAGAATCGGCTTCCGATTCTCAGCCACCCAGCCCGAGAGTCCCTGGCCCACCGGAATCTCCAATGCCGAAAACAACCGGAAATCGTCGCCGCTGACGTAGTCCGCAATCAGCGTGTCCTCGCGACGCACCCAGATCGCCATTGAATGATGCGGGATGATCTTGCGCAGGCGCACCGCCAGTACCGAAAGCGTCTCGTCCAGGCTCAGTGAATTCCCCAGATCCTGCGAGATTTCGAACAGCGCCTGCACTTCCTGCCGCGCTGCCGCAATCGAATTCAAGAAGTCGATCGGAGCCTGCTTCGAAGCGCTCTCCGCCACGGGGGGAGCGGACGAGCCTACGAAACCGGCCGCCGGGGCGTCGCCGCGCTGCACTTTCAGATCGGTGGACAGCTTGGCCATCTCCTCACCGTCGTGCGACTGGGCCTGCTGCTCCAGCTCCACGTAACGGCGCGAAAGAATCTCCACTACTTTGGGATCGAACGCTTTTCCGGATTCGCTCTCGACGATCCGCATCGCTTCGTCGAGCGGCAGCGCCCGGCGGTACTGGCGATCCGTGGCCAGCGCATCCAGGCAATCGACGGCGGCCAGAATTCGCGCGCCGATCGGAATCGCATCGCCGACGAGCCCGGCCGGATAGCCGCTGCCATCCCACTTTTCATGATGCGCGCGCACGATCGGCACCACCGGATATGGGAACTTCACGCGCTCCAGAATCTCGGCGCCCACCACGGGATGAATCTTCATCTTCTCGAACTCTTCCGGCGTCAAACGGCCGGGCTTCGAAATGATATGCTCCGGCACGGCCAGTTTGCCGATGTCGTGCAATAAAGACGCGGCGCGCAGCGCTTCTTTCTCTTCGTTCGAAAGGCCCAGTTCCCTGGCCAGTTCCATCGCATAGACCTGGACGCGTTTCAAATGATCGTGCGTGGTGTGATCTTTGGCGTCGATCGCCAGCGCCAGCGCTTCGATGGTCCGCAGATGCAGGCCGGAAACTTCTTCCGCATGCTTCTTTTCGTTTTCCAGACGCGCCAGATACAGCCCGTAGGATCGATAGATCAAGTACACAACCGGTCCCGTGAGCAGAACCGTCTGCCAGCCGATATAGCGGTTCGCGAGGCTCGCGAACTGCGCCACCGCGGCGCCGCCCAGATAATACGGCAGAGACCAGAAGTAGCATTCGCGCCACATTGCGAACAGAGGCCGATCCTCGGCCAGCGAAATCACCATCGCGACCGGTCCGGTGTTTAGAAAAAACAGAACGCACGTGGCCGCGGCCAGCCGGATGGCTGCATCCACCTGGGTGAGGGCGGGAGCGTGATAAACGGCTTCCGTGGTCCAGATCGCCAGGGCCATCGAGCTGACGTTGAAAATCACCTGCGCGGTCCGTGGGCGCACGGGCCGGTTCCAGTAACACTGGATCAGCGTCACCATCATTCCGAGCACGATGGTCTCCGGCGGCGTCAGTTCGACAATACCGAACAGCACGAACATGAACGTCAGCGATAAAGTGCCGGTGATTCCGGGAACGCGAATGCGCATCCCACACGACAGAATCGCCACCAACAGGAAGCTGGCGAACTTGACCAGATCCTGCGACTCCCAATGTGCCAGCGCCATGCACACGACGCTGCCACCCACCAGCGTTGTGACACCGATATAATTCCGCGCCTTAGCCGGCAACGGATCGAGGATAGCGCTCATCGTCACGAGGAGATATGCACCCGGGGTGCCAGTGATAGAAGCTTCTTTTTCAACAGCTTGATGGCTCAAAACGAGACAAATTGGCCCCTCGGACCACAAAATGGCCTGTGCCAAACTGGCGCAATCCTCGGGGGAAGAAGCTCGGACTCTAGGGTGTTTGTCGGAGGGTACTATCAGAACATTCCTGTCGAAATGTTATATAGCAGCGATGTTCGAAGACTCCCGTTACCAAGACCAGATGTGTGTGTTCCTGGGGATGCCCGCAGTAATTGCGAGCCACCCCATGCGAACGCTGATGAGCATGGTGGAACGCGTCGCCCGTTCGCAGGCGACCGTACTGGTGACCGGCGAAAGTGGCTCAGGCAAAGAAGTTATCGCGCGTGCGGTGCATCACCACTCGATGCGATCGCAAAAGCCGTGGGTGGATCTGAGCTGTGCCGCGCTTCCTGAACATCTGCTGGAAAGCGAACTGTTCGGTTATGAACGCGGGGCGTTCAGCGGAGCCGATTCCGCCAAACAGGGCTTGTTCGAACTAGCGAATCACGGAACCATTTTTCTCGACGAGATCGGCGAGCTGGAACTCAAGATGCAGGTCAAGCTGCTGCGCGTGCTGGATGGCGTTCCATATTACCGGCTGGGCGGTGTCAAAAAAATCTCCGTGGACGTTCGTGTGGTGGCGGCGACGAATCAGGAGCTGGAAACGGCGGTGGCCGAAGGACGTTTCCGCAGCGATTTGTATCACCGGCTCAGCCAGTTCACGTTGAAGGTCCCGCCATTACGCATGCGGCCGGAGGATATCGTTCCGCTGGCTCAATATTTTCTAGCACAGCATGGCGAGAAATTCAGGTTTTCGCCCGCGGCGATGGACGCGCTGTTGGCGCATTCCTGGCCTGGAAATATCCGCGAATTGCGGAATGTCGTGACCAAGGCGGCCGTGCTGTCGCAGGCGGAGATCATCGGGCCGGAAGAGTTGCCCCTGTCTGCAACCGCTGCGATGACGAACGGATTTGCCCCGGTCAGCTCGAACGGCCACGCCCGTACCGCTAGCGCGAACGCGGCTGCGGTGAGCATGGGAAACGCAAGCCTCGACGGCATGGAGCGCAGGATGATCCTGGAAGCTCTTCAGGCTACGGGCGGGCATCAGCAGAAGGCCGCCGCACGCCTGGGAATCTCACGGCGTACGCTGAGCCGTAAATTGAAGCTGTACGAATCGGAAGGAGCGGGCGCCGCGCTATGAGCACTCGGGTTCAGGAAAAACGGCGCGAGGACCGGCGCGAAGTCACGGGAGTGGTGCACGTGCGCTTTTCCGATCCTCGAACCATCGAGATTGAAGGCCAGTTGATGGACATCAGCTCCAACGGATTCCGCATGTCCCATGGCTGCGCAATGCTGGAAGCCGGACAACTGGTGGAGTTTTCGCACATCGAAGCGGCGGGCCGCGCCCGGGTAATGTGGAATCGCATCCTCGCCGAGCGAGTGGAAAGCGGCTTTCTAGTGCTGGCGGCTCAAGAGTAAATTATTGCGACGCCTGCGCCCGGGTTTGCTGGACTTTCGGCGCTGCCACGTACCCGACGATCATATCTTTCTTGATGTCGTTCACCACCAGCTCATAGGGCTGCGTCGCGCGGGATAGCAGGAACTGAACCGGCTCATTCACGCTGCGATCCTTCTTTTCTACGCGCTTATCGTCCGCGATCACTTCGATGGTGTATTTGTTGTGCTTGGGGTCCGCCGCTTTCAGCAGAACCTGAAGATCGCCGACTTTCTGGGGCGCTTTGCTCTTGGTCAGCTTGAAGTCGGTATAGTTACGCTCGCCGAGCTGCCGGAGAGCCGCTAGCTCTTTCCCGTTGGTCGCGATGAGGCCGCTCTGCACACCCAGATCGCCGCGCGTGGATTTCAGATCGGCGATGGTCTTCTCGAGATCGGATTTGGTCCGCGCGACGTCGTTCTTCACGCTGCCCACTTCGGTGGAGACTTCGCCAATCCGCGAAGTAGCCGCGCTGGCTTCGGTTTTCACCTGCGAAACTTCGGTGGTTACGGCCGCGACCTGTTTGC
The DNA here is from genome assembly GCA_035308605.1 of Bryobacteraceae bacterium. Lineage (GTDB taxonomy): Bacteria > Acidobacteriota > Terriglobia > Bryobacterales > Bryobacteraceae > Palsa-187. The sequence continues at coordinate 13,605 of DATGGL010000093.1, read as the reverse complement.
CCTGCTCCTCTTGCATCCTTTGAAGCTTCGCCGCAAGCTCATCCGCGTGCTGCGTCGCTTCGCGCTTTGCGTCGCCGCTCAATTGAGCCGCCTGGGCGCGATACTTGTCGACATCCTTTTTCAAGGAATCCATACCGCGGCGGCTGGTTTGCGTGGAGACAGTGGAAGTCTCCGCTATTTCGGAAAGCTTGGCCGAGAACGATTCCTTGGTTTCCGCCAGTTGCGACTGGAGTTGATTGACCTGGACGAACAGATAGACGCACGCACCGACCAGCGCCAGGACCGCTCCAAACAAAATCGGGATCTTGGCGCCGGAACTCTGGTTCACAATGACCGGTTGCGGCGGAGGAGCGTAAGCCGCGGCCGGGGCCGGCGCGGGAGCGCTCGCGGGAGCATCACTTACGGGTCGCTTTTCCTGCGGAAACAACATTTTACACGTCCTCTATGGATTATTCTAACACCTACTTTACAGATGTAAGTATGGCTTCCATGGGTTACATGAATCCTGGCCTTTTGGAGGGTCCGGCGTCCGGAATTATGGCTTGGGCGACGGCCGGCGTGCGAATTCCATCGTCTCCTGCTTCGAACCCTCCGGCTCAAAGCATCGCCTGCAGCGTGCCTCGTAGGCGTCCATGGCGCCCACCACGATCAAATCCTGCGATTCGATCAGTCGCTGAGAGTGATTCGCGGGATTTCCACAGCGCATGCAGACAGCCAGCGTCTTCGTAATCGATTCGGCGATACACAACAGGTCCGGCATGGGGGCGAACGGCCGCCCGAGAAAGTCCATGTCGAGCCCGGCGATGATCACCTGCTTTCCCGAGTTCGCGAGGCGCGTCGCTACCTCGGTAAGCTCCGGACCAAAAAAATGGGATTCATCGACGCCTACTACCTCGCTTCGCCAGTCGAGCTTCTCCAGAATCTCTTTTCCGCTGTTCACAACCTCGGATTTCATGCGCTGATCGGCGTGCGAGACGATTTCATCATCGGCGTAGCGATTGTCGATCACGGGTTTGAACACCTGAACCCGCTTTCGCGCGATCTTCGCGCGGCGTAGACGGCGCATGAGCTCTTCGCTCTTCCCCGAAAACATGGGTCCACAGATCGCCTCAATCCAACCGACGTGACCGGTTACAAAATCCATAGAAGAAAATAAAGAGAAGAACATAAGAATACAGGAGCCGGAGATTTTTCGCATGATCCATTGCCTCGACGGGCGCGTTCTGAAACCCGAAATTCTCGATACGCTGCCCTACCAGCAGGCCAAGGCCAGCCTTGCTGACCTGATCCGGCTGAACCGGCGCTGGGGCGGGCACAGCACCTTGCGGAGTCTGCTGGGCCAGGTCGCACCAAAATCACCATTTTCCCTGCTCGACGTGGGCGCCGCCTCGGGCGATATGGGTTCGCGCGTGCGAGAAATGTATCCCGAGGCGCGCGTCATCTCGCTGGACCGGATCGCGTCGCATTTGTCTGCGGCGCCGGCCCCGCGAGTTGCCGGCGATGCGTTCGCCTTGCCATTCCGGCCGAAATCGATTGATTACGTTTTCTGTTCCTTGTTTCTGCACCATTTCACGGACGATCAAGTCACCCAATTGCTCGCCGAGTTCGGCGGTGTCGCACGGCGTGCTGTCCTGGTGATCGATCTCGACCGGAATCCGATCCCCTACTATTTCGTCCCCTGGACAAGGTGGCTGTTCGGTTGGGACCCGGTCACTGTGAACGACGCTCGCATTTCAGTGGAAGCGGCCTTCCGGCCTCGCGAATTGGAGATTCTCGCCAGCCGCGCGGGATTGAAGAATCCACGCGCTCGCTCCTACTGGCCCGCGTTCCGGATCGCCATGGCCGCCGACGTCACATGAAAAACCGTCGCGTGAAAAACCGTGTAGGACGGTTGAAAACCGGTGGGTTATAATCCTCAAGTGGGAGGACAATGAGTAAAGAAGACTGCATTGAAGTGACTGGAACTGTAGTTGAAAAATTCCCCAGCGGCTTGTTCAGCGTGCAACTGGACCAGGACCGCACCGTCCTTGCACACTTGGCCGGCAAGCTGCGCCGCAACCGGATTCGCGTTCTCGCCGGCGACCGGGTTACCCTCGAACTCTCGCCCTACGATTTGACCAAGGGCCGGATCACCTACCGGCACAAATAATCTCGCCGTCTATCACCTTTAAAACGCGCAAGCCTTCAGTGTCTTAGCGCTTCCAAGCGGACGATTTTCGTGGTTTGGTCCCGATAATTGTGGCGGAAGGAGAGCGTGCCTGTTGCGTACAACACCGCCGCGGCGGCAGGGGCCGGGCCACGATGAAGGTGCGGGACCCGATCTGTTGCGCAGTCTGAACAGTCGAGTGGTCGGCCAATCGCACGCGCTCTCGCAAATCGTTCCTTATGTCCAGATGTTTCAAGCAGGGCTCGCGCCCGATGGGCGGCCAGCCGGCGTCTTTCTTCTGCTAGGCCCCACAGGCACGGGAAAAACGAGAACGGTGGAGGCGCTCGCCGAAGCGCTGCACGGCAGCCAGCGAAACATTCTGAAAGTCGACTGCGGCGAATTTCAGATGGAACACGAAGTAGCCAAGCTGATCGGCGCGCCGCCGGGATATCTGGGTCATCGGGAAACCCAGCCGATGTTGACGCAGCAGAAACTGGGCGGGATCACCAGCGAATCGTCCAGCCTGGCGCTGCTGCTGTTCGATGAAATCGAAAAAGCAGCGCCCAGCATGACCCGCATGCTGCTGGGTGTGCTCGATAAAGCGATCTTGCGGCTTGGCGATAACACCACGGTGAATTTCGAGCGAACCTTGATCTTCATGACCAGCAATCTGGGCGCGAAGGCCATGCGTACCGCGATTCGTCCGGATTTCGGATTCCAGTTCGCCGTTCCTCCGCCCCGCCGGTCGCTCGGCAGGAAACTGGAGGCGATCGGCTTGAACGCCGTTCGCCGGAAGTTTTCCCCGGAATTCGTCAACCGCATCGATGCGGTGATCGCTTACCAGCCGCTCGATGCGGCTTCACTCAAGGAGATCCTGGATCAGCAGATCGAGGATCTTGAGCAGCACATTCAAAATCGGCTGGGGGATCGAGCCTTCGAACTCGAGGTATCAAAAACTTCGCGCCACCTCTTGCTGCGAAAAGGGACCAGCGAAGAGTATGGCGCGCGGGAACTGAAGCGGACCATCCTTCGGCAACTGACACAACCGCTGGCCGCGATGCTGGCGGCCGGACAGATTGAACCGGGCGCGTTGGTCCGGGCCGAACCCGCCGCGGACGGAGACCGGCTGATTCTCTTGGTTGGCGCCAAGTAGTGTTGGCTAGTGGTTCACTCCATACACGACGATCGAGTCCGAGAACGAGGCCGCGTAAACTTTTCCGTTCGCGACGATCGGCGGCACGAATTTCGCCCAATTCCCCAGCGAATCCGTGGAGACGGCCTCGCTATTCCACAAATCCGCCAGCGTAGACGCATCGTATGCGCGCAGGATACCCGGAACGATATGGCTTCCGGCGAAGTCGTTGATCGTGGATGCCGCCCATAGGACGCCATTCGTGGAGCCGTTTGCGCTCACCGTTACCTCGGCTCCGGCGAACAGGTTGATCTGATGAGAACCGATCGCCACTTGAGAGAGCGTCGACCCGCTGAGCTGGAATGCTTTCACGAAATCGCCCTCGGCCTGGATGAAGAGCAAGGGGTTGGTGGAGCGCGCCCAATACGCGGGTCCGCCCTTCAGTTGCCCCTCGTTTAATGGGAGAACCTGAAGTGCATTCGCGTCTCCTGCCGAAAAGCGTCCCAGGTTGTTCGCGTTGAGCAGATACAGGAGGCCTTGTTTCCCGCCGACTGTCACGAAATTCGTATTCGGCAGCAGCATGGGTCCGGAGGCTCCCAAATCTTCGTCCTCGGTGGTAAGAAACGAATAGTTATCGGGCGTGAAATAGTCGACCGGAGCGATCTTCTCCGACGTGCCGAACTTGATGACGCTCTCGCTCAGGTTACGCACACCGTCCCAATCGCCGTTGCCCGAGGCGTAATATACGTGATTTGTGCTGTCCACGGCCGGCGCCCAGCCGGATTGCCAGATGCCTCCCTTGGCTCCGTTGGGCGTGATGTTGACCGCTGCGACCTGCGCTAGGGTGGTCTTGTCATAGGCCATCACCCAGCCGTGGTATGGACCCTGGTCCTCGTGAGACGCCCACGCGATGAACACACGATTCGCGGCGAGCGCCAATCCGGATCGCTGGTTACTGATCTTGGGGTCGAACGCGATCTTCTGGTTCACCGCCGTGGTTCCGGTCCCGCTGACCGTCGCGGTGATAATTACCGGGCTGTTCGGTCTCTCCGCGCCGGTGGTGATATCCAACGCATGCAAGCGCTGGAAATATTGGCCGCTTTCTTTTGTGCGCGCCACGAAATAGATGGTGTGCGACGCGACATCGATCACGGGAGTGCTTTCAATCCCGACATCGCCGGTGATGTTATTCCCGTTGGTGATGTCCAGAACCGGCACCGGGATCACCGCGGGCGGATTGGTGAAGTTCCGGCTCCATAAAGTGGCGCCCGTGTCGGCATCGAACGCATAGATGATGTCTTCCATGGTCACTACGTACAGAACATTGTGCGTGCCGCCGGCGATGGCAAGGTTTGCCATGTAGAGCGGCTGCGCGAACACCAGGCCCGTTGTTGGTATGGTGAAGAGTTTTCCAAAATGGTTCTTCACCACGTCCGGTGTCAGCACGGTTTCGCTTAAATTCGCCCCGCTTCGCGACTGATCGTAGCGATATGTCGGGACACTGACCTGGCACAGCGCCAGGCAAGGGAACAGCAAGGCGTACTTCATCCGAGAGCAACGCATGGCATCCTCCGAGTAAGCGTGATTATTTGGGTTATGAGTCAGGGCAGCCGGAACCGCCACCTTCGTCCAGCCCCGGCGAGCGCGAGGCCCGTGCCGAGCAGGAATAACGTATTCGGTTCAGGCGCGGTAGCAGGCGGGTCCGGCGGGATGTCTTCCTCCTGCAGCAGCGTGAATGTGTTTTCGAACGCGCCTTCGTCGAAATTGCCAAAGCCCGTAGTGATGAAGAAATAATTGACGCCGGTTAAGAGCGTCGCATCAAAGCCAGACGAGCCCGTGTCCGGGTTGTCGTCGTTTCCCACAACTACGTTCATTAGCGGATTCGTTGCGTCGAAACTGTTCACGTACAGAAATGTATAGTTGTCCCAGAACAGCGGATCCGTCGACGACGAAAACAATGAATAGAGACCGGGTATGGTCACCTGGAATTCATGGGAATCAAACGGCACACCGTCGGCGTCGAGGCTGAGCGTGTCCGGCGTATCGTTGCCGTTCTCAATCGGCCGGTTCCATAGGGGACTGCCCACCGTCGTGCCCGAATAGGAAATGATTACGTCGGCCCTCGCCACCGCGGGTAAGAAAAGTCCTGCGAGTATGAAGTATCGAATAAGTCGCGTCAGCGAGGCCTGAAAGTTGCTTGTATATGAATTGGTCTGTTCCATTTGGGGGAGCTAGTACAATTCCAAAGTAAGTTATAGTACGTTCAGATCGTATAGTACTGATGCGATTCGTTAAAGTCAACGGAAAAAGGGACATACGGCGATTCCATTGGGGTCATATATCCCCGGATTATGCGGATATACGACTTGAGGCGCGGCCCTTGGACAGAAGATTGACTCGCGAACGTGAAGCGATTGGCATCCGATAACATGCTCCATCGCCTTGCGCTCGCCGAAATAATCTCGCTGATTCGCTCCAAAAGCATTTCGGCGCTGGAGCTGGTAAACGCGCATCTGGACAGGATTGAACGCCGGAATCCGCATCTGAATGCCTTCACCATGGTTCTGGCAGATCAGGCGCGCGAATCGGCACGACGCGCGGACCAGGGGCTCCCCGTCGGCCCCCTTCACGGCATTCCGGTGACCGTCAAGGATAGTTTCGACATCGCGGGATTGCCAACTCGGCTGGGAAGCTTCTTCGCTCCGGAGACTCCGGCCGATCAAGACGCGGCCGTGGTGTCCCGTTTGCGGCGCGCAGGCGCGATCATTTTGGGGAAAACCAACACGCCTGAATTCCTGGGCAGTTATGAAACGGACAATTTCATCACGGGACGCACCAATAATCCATGGGATCTGGATCGTACGCCGGGAGGCTCGAGCGGCGGAGAAGCTGCCGCGATCGCGGGCCGATGCTCGCCCGGAGGCGTGGGCAGCGACGGCGGCGGCTCGATCCGGGTACCTGCGCACTTCTGCGGAATCGCCGGGTTGAAACCGACACCCGGACGCATCTCGATTATCGGCCATCGGCCGAGCGAAGGCGTCCGCGGAATCGCCGCGGTTGGTCCCATGGCGCGCTCGGTCGCGGACCTGCGCATTCTCTTCGAGGCGCTGGCGGGCTACGACGATCGCGATGCTCTGTCAGCTCCGATTCCTGTGCGTCCGCCGGTTTTGGACGACCTTCGCATCGGCGTGATGGAGCAGTTTGGCGACATACCCGTGCAGGCTTCGATTCGAAAGGCGGTGCAGGGCGCCGCCGTCGCGCTTCGCGGCCTGGGATTCACGGTTGACGAGTTTCGCGCCGAAGGAATTGAGCGCGCGCCGAATCTGTGGGGGCTCTTTTTCTCGGAATTGCCGGCTCGCGCGAACAAGGAGCGAATCGCGGGGCGCGAAGCCGAAGCGCACTGGACTTACACCGAAAATCTGGATCGCGCGCTGGACCGTCCGCCGGTCTCCGGATGGCAGGTGGTGGAATCGATGGCGGCGCGCGACGCGATGCGGCGGCGCCTGGTCGAACAGATGCGACGCTTTCCGGTGTTGTTGATGCCCGTATCGAGCATCGTCGCGTTTCCGCATCGGGAGCGGCGCTTTCAAACGGATACTAAGCCGGTCGGATTGTTCCAGGCCATGATGCCCTCGACGACGTTCAATGTGCTCGGGCTTCCGGCGCTGACGGTCCCGTTTGCTCTGACGGACGAGGGGCTGCCGGTTGGTGTGCAACTGGTCGCGCGGCCGTGGGAAGAAGAGCTGTTGCTCGAACTCGGCGTTCTGCTCGAAGCGGCTCGCGGTCCGTTGCCAGAGCCGCCAGAAGACTAGAGGCTGGTGAAATAGTTCTGGATCCGCGGCTTCGGATTGGCCCTATAAAATCTCGAGCGCAGCACCGAGCCGCGCGCGCCAGCGAGCGGGTCCAGCCGTGTCTCCAGCCCGATTACTACCGCCAGTTCCCTTTGATCGCGCCGACATCATCGAAAAAGCCGCTGACGAGCTGGGCATTTTGCCAGGGGTGCCGGACCCGCTCACTGGCGTTCGCGGCTCGGTGGCAGGATGGTGCGATTGGCGGATACCCGTGTTCCTAGCGGGTTCGAATTGCCCGGACCATTCCCGCTACGCCGGCCAGTTCACCCGCTGCGAAGACCAGCCATGGGAAGTCGCGCGGAATACCGCCGTCTACAACGTTCCGCCAATCCCAGATGAACGAAACAAAAATGACCACGCCTCCTCCGCATAGCAGCGTCCAAGCGATCCAGTCCACTCTCGGCGGCTCCCGCAGCAGACCGACGATTCCGCCGAGGACCAGCGACAACGCGACGATCGCGGGAGCGAGCACTGGACCAACCCAAGGAACCGGAAGAAGAAACAATATGTCCCAGGTTGCGAGCGATGCGGGCCATCCGATCACCGCCCGCAGAGACGCATAAAACGCGAGATCCCAGGCGCCGAAGCACAGAGCGAAGGCCGCGAGCCAGGTTCGGAAGTTGCGCGCGGCGACACCTGCCACCGCCGCCAGCATCGCGAGCGTCGCGCCTTCACGCACCAGTTCGATTTTGACGATTCGAAGATGAGGGCCTAAATGACTAACCTTGGTGAGTGGGAACAGTTCGGTTAAGGGAAGGCCAGCAGCCGCGCGGATGGGCTCGCTAAGCGTGCGAAGGTAGACCACCACCGCCGCTTCGACAAAACCGAATGCAATTCCGAAGAGAAGAAGACTACTGACTTGGCGCTTTATAGGCGTTCAACGATCTATGTGCTTTAACGGTGTCCGCCGCCAGCGTGACCGCCGCCGATGGCTCCGCCGGTTCCGCCACCGCGCATGCCACCGCCCGACGCGGCACTGGAAACGCCGCCGCCGTTAAACCCGCCGCCGCGTGTGATGGCGGCTGTGGATCCGCCGTTGCGCAACCCAACGGACGTTCCGGAGCCGTTCCGCGCAAGCGTCCCGTTGTTAAGCCCAGTCAGAGGAGCGCGGCTTCCCCCGCCGCCGTAATAATACGGCGAACCGGGCATGTAGAGATAGCCGACCATGGACGGGCTGTAATATCCGAACCCGAACGGGCTGTAAAACATTCCGCCATACGGCATGTACGTGAACATGCCAAACCAGGGATTCCACATCCACGATCCGGTACCTGCGCCATATCCACCGTATCCGGATCCACCATATCCGGATCCCGTATAACCCATGCCCATATCGCGAGCCGTCTTCGCCGCGTAGATGTTGGCTTCGGCGACGTACTGATCGCGGCGCGCGCACCAGTTGTAGAATGCGTCGGTCTGCTTGGGGTCGAAATTCTTCGCTTCCAGAGTTTCGCCGATCAGAACCTCGCGGCCTTTCCGCGCCGTGATGGGTTCCTGCGATCCGGAAGTGACTTTCGCCTCGCCGTCATAAACTCTGAGCCTAGAAGGATCGATATCGACGCGATACAGCCCCTTCTTCAGCAGCGCGACATCCGCGCCATGCACCACCAACGTGATCGCGTTGTCCTGAAGCAGTTCGCCAACTTCCACCATCACGTTCCCGGACATGACTTCCACTCTGGTATCGGCCAGCTTGTTCGAAATCATCCGGAACGAGCTGTTTTCCGCGACGCGAAGAAACACACCTGGGGTAAGGAGAATCTCTGCCTGACCGTCCTTCACCTCGAGCGCCTGCCCGGACTTTACGTCTCCGAATTGCCCCTTTTGCGGGTCCTGCTGCACCGGCTTGCCGTCCACTTCCACTTGTCCTTCTTTGTAGTGGATGACGCCGGAATGCGCGGAGATTACGGTTTGCGCCCACGCGGAGGTTGTGAGCACGGCGGCCAGAGCGAGAGAAGTTCTAACCAGCATAAAAATCGATCCTCCCTGATGGATCAGTTCAATGATCCTCCAAATCGCAATGCCAGTCAACTGGTATCTGAAGCTATAATATTGAAAACGTGGCGTGTCTTGGCCGATGCGTAATGTTCCTCGCGGCCGGCTCCGTGCTCGCCGCAGCCCCCACTTTTTTTCGCGACGTTCTGCCGATTCTAGAGAATCGCTGCCAGGAGTGCCATCGCAAAGGCGAGATGGCCCCTATGCCTCTGACGACCTACGGTGAAACGCGGCCGTGGGCCAAGGCGATTCGCGAGGCCGTCAGAACCCGAAAGATGCCGCCCTGGTTCGCGGACCCCTGTTGTGGGCATTTCCTGAACGATCGGTCGCTGACAGCGGCTGAAATCGAGACGCTTTCCCAGTGGGCGGAAAGGGGTGCTCCAAAAGGCAATGAAACCGACGCCCCGTCGCCGCGCCAGTGGATTCAGGGCTGGAACCTGGGGACGCCCGACTTGATCCTGGGAATGTCGCAGCCCTTCCCCGTTCCTGCGCAGGGAACCGTGGAATATCAGTATTTTACGGTGCCGACTCACTTCAACGAAGACCGCTGGGTACAGGCGGTGGAAGTGAAGCCCGGGAGCCGCGGCGCGGTCCATCACGTGGTCGCTTACATTCGCGAACCGGGGTCGACATGGACCCGCGGGCCTACGAAAGCGGATATCCTCCAGGTGTACGCTCCGGGCACCGCGCCGGAGATCTGGCCGGCCGGAATGGCGAAGCTGATCAAAGCCGGCTCCGACCTGGTCTTCGAGATCCACTACACGCCGACTGGCAAGAAGGCCACGGACCAGACTGTGGTGGGAATGGTCTTTGCCAAGTCCCCTCCCAAGAAGCGCGTCTTGACGCTTCAGATGGCGAATGACCGTTTCGTCATTCCGCCGGGCGATCCGGAGTATCGGGTGACGGTGTGGGGTTCGCTCCCGAACGATGCGCTGCTGATGGGGTTCTTTCCGCATATGCACCTTCGAGGAAAGGCGTTCGAGTTTAACCGCATTCGGCCGGACGGCCAGCCGGAAACGCTTCTACGAATCAGCCATTACGATTTTTACTGGCAGCTTTCCTACCGGCTGGCGACTCCGCTGGCGCTTCCGAAGGGCACACGTCTTGAATGGGTGGCGCGGTTTGACAACTCCAGGAACAATCCGCGCAATCCTGATCCCTCGGCCGAGGTGGGCTACGGGCAGCAGAGTTGGGAAGAGATGATGATCGGGTTCTTCGACGTCGCAGTGGATGCGGATGTCGACAAGAACCAGTTTTTTGTCCGGTAGATGTGTTGACGGGTCGGGACCCGCTTACTGTGGTGCGCGGTTCGGTGGTGAGCTATGGATATCAAAGCGGCCGGCACAGAGCCGCGCGCGGACACGGCCTGGCTACTGTAGCGGGAGAACTGCCTGTGGACTGGTCGCGCTGTTGACCACCAATTGGAAATTCAGGTTGGCCGCGGACGGCATATCGTTGCTGATGGTCAGCTTGACGGCGGCGATGCCGACCATTCCCGGCGCTGCGCCAGCCCAGTCGGGCTGCCATTGCTGTCCGGCGTCGGACGTGATTGAGATTGGATCCACCAGATTGAACAACGGCGTCGATCCGGCTGGAAAGGCGTCGACGGATGTCTTATCGTACGGCCCCAGGCCAGTCGCGTAGATTGTGATCTGCTCGCCGCGAATCGCCGGACTAGTGAAGCTGATGAGAGTGCCGTCCTGGTGCAGCGCGAGCACCAGCGGGAGATTCTGCGTGTTCTGCTGGGTGAACATCACCGGAGCGTTGCGCGACACCGTGACCGTCCCGGGCACATCCGGCTGCCCGGTGTTGTGCACGGTCAGCGTGTAGCTGCCCGGTGCAAGCTCCCACGGAACCTGAGCGCTAATCAGCGTCGGCGATACGTATACCAGCGGCAGAAGGAATGTGCCCAGGGTAATCGTCGTGTTGCCGATCACCTGCCTCAGGGGGTTGGTTGGGCCGATTTGGAATGCGGTTGCCAGGTTCTGCCCGTAAATCGCCATCAGGGAACCGGCAGCGACGGAACCGTCCTGTGTCGGGCCGGCTGCGCTCTGGATTCCGGCAGGGGGAATGTAGGGAACGCTGGTGTAGTCGGCGATCACGTTGTGCGGAGTGCTCATCGTCAGAACGCCGGTACCGAACGTGCCGGAGAGGTCGCCATCCCAATGGGCGAACTTGTATCCGCCGTTGGGGACTTCCGTAACCGAGATCTGGGTGCCGGAGGCAAAATAGCCGTCGGGCGATGCCGGGGCGGTCTTGAAAGTCGCCGCTCCTGCGGGATTGGCCACGCTCGTCAGCAGGTACGACGTCTGATAGGTTGCCGACAGCGTGAGCGAGTCCTGATTGAATGAAACCTGACGCGAGGTCGCAGTGCTGCCGTCCGCCCACGCGATGAAGTCATAGCGGGATGCTTGTGTCGCGGCGACAGAGGCGGGGATGGTAACGGTCATCTGCGATCCGGTGGTGCGGTTCACCACGCACGGCGTCGTGCATGCGTTTCCATCGATATTGAACGTGAGGCCTGACGGAGTGCTGTTGATAGTTACTTGGGGCTGCGACGTATAGTTCGCCATCACGATGTAGCTGGTTCCGGTCGTTGGGATCGAAATGGTGTGCGATTGGGCTCCGCCATCGGACCAGCTTTGGAACACCCAACTCCGTCCCTTCGAATCGGTCTGCGGAGACTCCGCGTTAATGGTGTGGGTCTCGCCCTGTCCCCAGACAAAATTGTTGGCCAGCCAGTTATCGCGTCCATCGACCATAACTTTGAGCCCGCCAGGATTGGTTCCAATGCTGGTGTGGACGCCAGGAATGAAATTCGCCGTCAGCACATCGGGCGCCGTGATGTTCATGCTGGCTGTATAGGTCGCGTTCTGACCGAGACCGTTGGTGAATCCGGCAAACACCCAAAAATTGCTAGCCGAGTCCTGCTGCGGAGTCGGCGCGCCTATCCGGTGCACCGAGCCGGGAAGAAAATCGAACTGGCCGTAGCACAGGGGCGTGAATCCTGCGGGAGCTCCGGGAGGAAGACGCGAATAGTCCGGCGCGCAGGTGACTCCGTCGACTCCGCCCAGCGGCGGAGCGGGTGTATTCGTTGTCGCGCCGTCCACCAGAACTTGAAGTCCCAAAGGATTGGTCAGAAAATCCACGCGCTTGGCGATAGAGAACTGCGGAATGATGGTAATCGGCGTCGTGATGTTGATGTTCGTCAGGTAAGCGGGCGCCAGGCCGTTGATCGCGAACCCGTAGAATACCCAGCCAGGGTAGGGAAATGCGTTCAGTACGTGACTTCCCGGCGTGGTGAAGATGTCTGCCGTATTGCCGTAACAGACGCCGTCAAAATACATGATTCCGTCAAGAAAGGCATTCGTGGCAGCCGGGCTGACGGGCGCGCCGCCGCAGGTAATGTTCGTGCCGATCGTCCCAAAGTCGATATGCACGCGATAATTGATGCTCACGTTCACGAAGAACGAAGTCAGGGTCGGATCGGCCGTGATGGTCTGAACCGATGCGGAGGTCGGCGACAGCAAAGTCGTGTTTTCGGTCCAGCCATTGAACTGGAAATGAATGTTGTCGTTCGACGCGCTCTGATAGGTGAGGGCGGTTCCGTCGGGTGCAAGTGCGAGAGGAAACTGAACGATATGCTTGCTTCCCGTCGGCCATGTAAAGACCTGGGTACCAGAGTAAGACGTTCCATCGACGATGATAATCGGGCCGTTGTTGGTCGTCGGGTTGCTGCCGATTGTGACCGTCGACAGAGATTGTGCCGAGAGGCCACCCAGACCAACTAAGAACAAACAAATCAACCGGTTATTACGTTTCATGGACTCCGACTTTCCTCCCTCACGGCCAACTTTTTCGCGCGTTGGCATAGGACTAGCTGACACCTAGTCCCAAGCTTTAATCGGCAGTGGCGGAGGGAAGCTTTAGCGGGTTTGCCGCTGGCGGATTTGTAAAGCCCGGCGCGCGCAGGAACGAACACTGTCCGGAAGATCGAAGCGTTCCCAATCGTTCGGAGAGCACCACACCACCTTGCGGACTTCCTCGGTGGGCGCGACTTCGGCTGAAGTGGACTGGAGCGCAAAAATCAGGTCGTGGTGCAGATGAAAGGGCTCACGACGTCCCGGCGGGATTCCGTGGACATCGATTCCAACCAGGATGGGAGAATCTTGGGGTGCAAGCCGCGCTCCGGTTTCTTCCAAAACCTCACGGCGAGCCGTGTCCCAAATTTCGCCGTCCTGCTCCTCCACGTGTCCGCCAGGGAGTAACCATCGATCAAGCCGGCGGTGATACACCAGAACGAACGAATCATCGAACGGATGCAGGACTAGTCCCGTACAGGTGATATGGCCCGGCTGGAATTGCTCACGTGAAAACGGGGCCGGCGTGTGTTCCAGGAGCTGCAGGACCAGTTCCCGGCTCTTGGAGTCGTCTGGAAATGGAGCAACGAAACGATAGAGTTCTGTGGCGACGATCAGATC
>DATGGL010000092.1:0-6316 GCA_035308605.1 Bryobacteraceae bacterium | reverse complement strand
AGAAGGAGTGAGTCCGAATCGCGATGCTCGATGCGGCCGACGGCGATGTTCTCGCGGGCGGTCAGATCGTAACGCATGTAGTCTTGAAAAATGACGCCGATTTCGCGGTGCAGATCGTCGAGGTCGTACTCGCGCAGATCCACGCCGTCGAGCAGAATGCGGCCGGAAGTCGGCTCGTACAATCGCGTAAGAAGCTTGATCAACGTGGTTTTGCCCTGGCCGTTTTCGCCCACGATGGCGATTCTTTCGCCGGCCTCGATGCGGAGGTTCAGGCGATCGATCACGTTGCGCCGGGTCTGGGGATAGGCGAAGGAAACGTCGCGGAACTCGAAGCCGTCGCGAATTGGCCGCGGCGCGGGGATGGCGGAAGCGTGGACGCGAATCTTCGGTTGCATCGCGAAGAAGTGAAACAAGTCGGTCAGGAAGAGAGCCTGATCGGCGATGCCTGTGAAGGTCGAGAACACAGCCTGAATTTGTGAGCTGCATCCAGCGAGGGCGCCGGCGAGAAAGGTCAGATCGCCGATGGAGAGAGAGCCGCGAAGAGTGCGGATCACCAACAGCGCGTAAGTGGCGTAGTAGCCCAGGGCCCCCAGAATCGCGAGCAGCGCGCTAATGCGAAGACGTCGCGTCGCCAGGCGGCGATTGCGGCCGATGACTTCATCGTTAATGGCGGAAAAACGGTCGGACAGATATCCGCTCAGGCCGAAGATCTTGAGCTCCTTCGCGCTTTCTTTTTTGGTGCCGAGGTCGCGGAGATAATCGAGCTCACGGCGGAGGGGCGTCAGGCTGTAGGCGAGCGCGTAGCCGAGGAGAGCGAAATGAGTTTCGCCAAAAAATGCCGGCAGAACGGCGGCGGCCATCAGAAAAAACAGCACCGGCGAATATACCAGTACGCCCAGCGAGAGCGAGATCAAGGTGATCGATTGCTGCAGCAACTGACCCAAGGCGTGCAGCATTCCGATGCGGTCATTGGCTTGCACGCGGGCGCGTTCGAGTTTGTTATAAAACTCGGGATCTTCGAACGATTCGAGATCGAGCGTGGCAGCGTGACGCATCACGCGAACGCTTACCGAGCGCGAGAAATTATCGGCGAGGCGGCCGTCGCAGTAATCGATCGCTCGGCCGAGCACGGCGGCGAGGGCAGCAACGATGAATTCGGCGCCGAGCAGGAACCAGATTTCGACGGGTACCGGTCCTGGATGCTCCCGCGCATGGACAACGAGGTTGATGATAAGTTTGCCGATCCAGAGAGCGGTGAGCGGCAAGACTGCGACAAGTACGCGGAGCCCGGTGGCGGTGGCGACAAGCTTCGGGCTCGACTGCCACAGAAGCTTGATCGCGGGCGGTATATTTTTCAGTGCCGCGAAACGATCGCGCCAAGCTTTCCGGAAGGGTTGCAGCATCTTGATCATTCGATTGAGAGAAATGAACGACTCAGCAGAGGGCCGTCATTTTTCAGCGGTGCACGTGCAATCCGCCTGCCATCCTCGCTGTTGGAGGAGGACGGATTGGGACCCGGCAAAACGGGATCACACCGTTACGTTACAAACTAAGCTGGTTGCAGCTATTCGAGGATGAATTGGCCTTCGACTCCGCGCGTAGAATCAGGCGCGATCCACACGCGAATCGTACTCGCCTCAATGACCTTCTGAGGTCGTCGGTCAAAGAAGGCCAGGTCGTCGCGCGATAGCGCGAAGCTCACCTCAATTTTTTCGCCGGCCTTGAGATGAAGGCGACGGAATCCCTTTAGTTGCCGCACGGGGCGCGCGACGCTGGCGGTTTCCTGGTGAATGTAGAACTGCACGACCTCATCGGCGTCGCGCGGGCCGGTGTTGGCGATTTGCGCGGAGACGGTAAGGCGGTCTTTTCCGAGAGTGCGCGCGGAGATTTTCAGATTTGAGTATTCGAACTGCGTGTAGGAGAGACCATATCCGAAGGGATACTCAGGTGTGAAATCGACATCCACGTATTTTGATGTGTAGCCGACGGGATTGACGGGATCGCCAAGAGGGATGCCTAATTCGCTCGCGGAAGCGGGGCGTCCGGTGTTGAGGTGGGCGTAGTATATGGGAACCTGGCCGACGGTGCGCGGGAATGTCATGGTCAGCTTGCCGGAGGGAACGGCCCTGCCGAAGAGCAGGTCGGCGATGGCGGGTCCGCCCATGGTACCCGGGTGGAAAGCGTAGAGGATGGCGTTGAGGCGGGCGGCAGCGGCGTGGAACGTAAGCGGGCGGCCAGCCAGGATGACCGCGATCATTGGTTTTTGTAAACGCGCGAGTTCTTCCACTAACGCTTCTTGTGCTCCAGGCAGGTCGAGGAATGCTCGGGAATGGGCTTCGCCGGAGAGGATTTGCTCTTCGCCTAGAAAAAGCAGGACGACGTCGGCGGCGCTGGCTTTTTCGATGGCGCCGGCGAAACCTTCGTGGCTGGTGTCGCGGCTGTTCTTCAGTGCCGGGGTGTATAGAATGCGCGCCTCGCCTAACTCGTCACGGAGAGCTTTCAACGGTGTCCGGACATCGCCGGGACGGCCGTCCATGACCCACGTGCCCATTTGATCGACGGGGCTATCGGCGAGCGGACCGATCACTGCGATTTTTCCCGTCGTCGCTGGGGATAGCGGCAAAAGGCCGTGATCGTTTTTCAGCAGGATGGTGCTTTGAATGGCGATGTCTTTGGCGGTCTGGAGAGCGGCAGCGGTGACTTCCACGGCTCTGGGCGGCTTGGGAGCAGCGTCGAACAAACCAAGGCGAAATTTCAGGCGCAGGATATTCCCGACGGCGGCGTCGATATCCTTCATCTCAACCTTGTGAGTTGCAACCAGAGTTTTCAGATGATCGAAATAAGTGGTGCTGACCATTTCCATGTCGACGCCGGCTTGCAACGCTTTGCGCGCGGCGTCAGCCGCGTCCGCGGCGAAGCCATGAGGGATCATCTCGGGAATAGCGGTGTAATCGCTGACCACCACGCCGTCAAACGACCATTCGCGGCGCAGGATTTGACGGAGGGTGTACAAATTTCCGGTAACTGGAACCCCGTTCAGAGCGTTGAAGCCGGTCATGAACGAGGCTACACGGGCATCGCGGGCGGCTTGGAACGGGGGCAAGTACACATCGCGCAAAAGAATCTCTGGAATCCAGGTGCTGTTGTACTCGCGGCCACCTTCGGCCGCGCCGTAGCCGACGTAATGCTTAGCGCAGGCGGCGACGGCGTCGGCCGAGCTTAGGGATTCGGTCTGGAAACCGCGAATCATCGCGGCGGCAAGCTGGCTTGCGAGATACGGATCTTCGCCTAGGCCTTCGGCGACGCGTCCCCAGCGCGGGTCGCGGGTGATGTCCATCATGGGAGCGAACACCCAGCGGATTCCTTCAGCGGACGCCTCTTCCGCGGCGATGCGGGCGGCGGCTTGAATGAGTTGCGGATTCCAGCTCGCGGATTGGCCCAGCGGAATCGGGAAGACGGTGCGGTAACCGTGAATCACATCGCGTCCAAATAGTAATGGAATACCCAGGCGCGTCTCTTTGGTGGCGATGCGCTGCGCTTCGGCGCGATCGGCGGGGCCGCCGGCGTTGAGGAACGAGCCCCAGCGTCCCGCGCGGATTTCCTGTTTGATCGAATCGGAGAGCGGGATTCGCATATCGGTCGACTGAGACATCTGGCCGATTTTTTCGTCGAGCGTCATGCGCGCGATCAGAGCGTTGATGCGCTGCTCGATGTCCGAAGGCGCGGCCTGCAGCGTCATGGATGCGAGTACGAGGACGCTAGGAATAACTCTTAAAACCGGCCCGCTGCAAGCCATGTTGCACTTCCTTACTCTTCATAAACGTGTTCCACACCAGTGCCGAGCGGAGATTTTCCGCCATCAGCATGGTCACGCCCGTGTCGATTCCGATCACGTCCGTGTCATACCAGTTTTTCAAGGGGTTGAAGGCGTTGACGAACCCGTAGCGGCTCCAGGTGCGCGGCGCGTAACGTTGCCGGATGTTCTTGAGAACGCGGAGGGTGGCTTCGGGCAGGAACGGGAGAGAACCGCCGGTGGCGCTGGGAACCACGGTTCCATCGATGGGCCCCATCTCCGGCGGGCCGCCCCAGATCACGTAGCCTCGCTGCGAGTCCGATGCCGTGATGCCCCAGAGATCGTCGCTGTAGTTCGGGAATCGGGGACTTAGCTCCAGGCAGAAACGGCGGTGTACTTCCGTGCTGATTACGGAGTTCTTGAAATAGTCGGCGTACTGATCGCGCTTGCCGCGAAAATCGAACCAAGCCTGTGAGTATTGATGCACGAACAGAGGCGCGTAGGAGCCGATGTAGCGCAGGCCCTCATAATCGAACGTCGTTCGCTTCCATGCGTTCCAGGAGCCATCGGGAAGGGGGTGCGTGGGCGAGCCGAGCCCCAGCAGGTACATCA
The DNA here is from genome assembly GCA_035308605.1 of Bryobacteraceae bacterium. Classification (GTDB taxonomy): domain Bacteria; phylum Acidobacteriota; class Terriglobia; order Bryobacterales; family Bryobacteraceae; genus Palsa-187. Next base: position 1,911 of record DATGGL010000092.1, on the reverse strand, counting down.
TCATCAGCTCGCTGTAAATATCCCAGCGATAGGGAAGGAAGCCGCCTTCGGGCATCCAGCCATGCGAAAGCAGGGCGGTATCTTCAGCGACCCAGGTCCAGTCCACCCGATTCAAGATCGCGTTGGCGAGATTAATAATTCCCTGATGGTGGAAGTATTCACGGCAGGTGAGGATTCCGCACAGCAGAATCGCAGTGTCGATGGAAGAGACTTCGGCATCCCAGATTCGCTCGCCGGTGTTGACGTTGGCCCAATGAAAGAAAAATCCGCGGTGCGTGGGCATTTTCTTCCAGAGAAATTCCAGGCAGGCGATTACACGCAGCAGGATCGGAGCGGGCGGGCCATAGCCTCGCTTGTGTCCGATACATAGGGCCGTGAGGCCGAAGCCTGTGGCGGCGATACTCGCGACGACGCCTTTGTCCGCCTGGACGGCGGTATTGCAGCGGTCCTTTACCAAGCCGGTATGAGGATTGGCTTGCTCCCAAAAGAAGAGGAAGCTGGCTCTTTCCAGTTCATCGAGAAACGCGTCATCTTCGGGCGAGAGCTGTGGCAACGGCGCGGTTCCAATATCACCGGGACCGGCACTGGCCATCGCCGCGATGGAGGGGGCGCCGGCGAGACACTGTTTCAGAATTTTACGGCGTGATAGCATTCACCTCCATAATGATCGCGCAAGCGGGGGCAACGTTACCGCGCAAGTGTGACATACCTGTAGCGTTTCAGCCATTTGCAAGGGTACCGTAGAAGATGTCCAGGAACCCGCGGCGCGAAAAAGCCATCCAGTAAAAGGAGGCAGACATTTTAGTGGGCCGAATGCAAAAGCTCGCCTTGTGGATCGTCATAGCAGCAGGGATCAGCTCCGGCTTGGGCTATAAGGTGTGGCGCGGACGGCGGATTACGTCGCTGAGCGGCGCGGTGCTCAGCCAGGATCCCGACCCCGGCAAACAGTTACCGATCGGAAATGTAGAAGTGAGTATCAGCGATGGGTCGCCGGCGGGCAGCGCAAAATCGGATGCATCGGGCTTTTTTCAATTGAGGCTGCGTGAGCAGGTTCACAAGGGTGAAGAGATGAAGCTGCACCTCCGCCATCCGGACTATGTTCCGCTGGACATCGACGAAACCGCGGCGGATCGGCTGTTCATCATCCGGATGAAGCCGTTGAGCAAGGTGGCCAGCGGCGTTCCTTTGGTGACTGTCAGCGATATGCGAGTCCGATATTCCATGAAGGACGATACCACCCGGAATGTCGGCAGCGCCGCGAAGATATTCGAAGTTGTGAATAAGGGCGATGTCCCCTGCGATACGCGAAAAGTGTGTTCGCCGGATGGAAAGTGGAAGGCGGCTGTCGGCGGAGCGTCGCTCGATGCCGGAAGCGGCAACGAGTTTCAGCATGCGCGCGTGACGTGCCTGGCGGGGCCGTGCCCGTTCACCAAGATCGACAATGACGCGTTCTCGCGGGGCGGCCGGCAGATTAGCGTAACGGTTCGCAACTGGTCAGACACCGCGAGCTTTGTGCTGGAGGCGGAGGTGGTGCACGCCTCGAACACCGATGTTACTCGGCAATCGTTCCCGGTGATTCTGGATCAGGCGATGAGTTTCACGTTGCCGGCTTCGGCGCAGGGGCCCAGTATCGAAGCGACGCTGGATCACCAGGACATCGTATTTCCGCTGGGACCGGCGCTGAAGTTGTCGTGGGCGAATTGTACGATGCAGGTCGGGAAGGATTTGACGAAGCTGTACCGGTGCGTGCTGAAGCCGGGGTATCGGTTTTAGGGGCCCAGCACGATCCGCTCACTGTCGTGAGGCGGCTCGGTGGCGGTCCGGCAGAGCGCTGGCAGTGAGCGCGTCAACACTTGAGGAGCGCCAAAGTTAGGACGGCCAGGCTCAGGAGAACGGCGAACGCGAGGTAGG
>DATGGL010000091.1:0-17838 GCA_035308605.1 Bryobacteraceae bacterium | reverse complement strand
CCCGGCAGCTACACAGTCACCATCGAAGCGCCCGCATTTAAGAAGTCTGTCACCAACGTGACCCTGGTCGCAGGCGACCGCGCGCGCACTGACACCCAGCTCCAGGTCGGCGACGCAACTCAAATCGTGGAAGTAACCGCCACTACTCCTGCGCTCCAGACTGATAGCTCGACTCTGCGCGATACGGTGTCCGCGCAATCCGTTCAGGATCTTCCGCTCAATGGCCGCAACTTCGTGACATTGGTCGAGACGGTAGCCGGCGCCGCAGCCGGACCGTCAAACTCGATTCTCAGCGGAACGCGACCCGATGAGCGGCGCCAGACCGCAGCCGTCGTCGCCAACGGCATGAACGAGACTTTCAACAACAACCTGGTCGACGGCATGGACAACAACGAGCGCGAACAGTTCTCGATCTTGTTCCGGCCTTCGATCGATTCTCTCGAAGAAGTGAAGGTCGATACCAACAGCTTCCCGGCTGAAGTAGGCCGAGCCGGCGGCGCGGTGATCAACCTGATCACCAAGTCGGGCTCCAATGCCTACCACGGCGGAATGTACGAATACTTCCGCAATGACCAGTTGAACGCCAACGATTTCTTTGCGAACGGCGCCGGCATCCCGCGCGCGGAATTCCGCCAGAATCAGTTCGGCGGCAGCATGGGTGGGCGCATCATCAAAGACAAGACCTTCTTCTTTGCCGACATCGAAGTGTTACGGCAGATCCAAGGAAAGAATACGGGCTTGCTTGCGGCCCCAACGGCGTACGAATTGGCGCATCCCGGCGACTTTTCGGACGTTGGCGGACCGGTTGTTCCGGTAGGAAAGCTCGATCCGGTTGCCGTCAAGTACCTGGCGCTGTTTCCGGCGGCCAACATTCCAGGCGCGCCGCCGACCGCGAACTACACCAGCAACGTAAACAACCAGTATTTCGCCAAGACCATTGATGCTCGCGTCGATCATCGCTTCAATGACAAGAACAGCATGTTCGGCCGCTTTACCTATAACCCGACGACCACGGTGTATCCAACGCTTTATCCGCAAGTGAAGGCGTACGGTGTGACGATCAATCCGGGTAACGGGATTTATCCCGGCAACTCGACCGAAAACGCTCAGTCGTACATGTTGGATTTCGTTCACATCTTCAGCCCGACGCTGGTTATGGAATTGAAGGCCGGCTTCACCCGTCTGAATATCGCGACTCTTTCGGCGAATCAGGGCACCAACCTGTCGGACAAGTTCGGTATCCCCGGAGCGGACGTGAACCAGTACGTTTCGGGATTGATGAATACGTCAATTAATGGTTACACCGGGACCGGAAGCTGCAACACTCTGGGCGACTGCACATCTGTTCCGATTTACGAAATCGACAACAACTTCCAGGAAGAGGGCGCCATCACCTGGACCCACGGCACGCACAACGTCAAGATTGGCGCTGGCTTGCTTCGGCGGCAGGAGCAGTATTACCAGATTCAGAACGGCACGGGAAATTATGTGTGGACCGCGGCCGCGGGCGCACCGCCGAACAGCCTGGCCAATTTCCTTCAGGGCGTTCCTACCACCATCACCCGGCAGTTTCCTTATCAATTCCAGTATTACCGGATGTGGGAACCTCACATCTACATCCAGGACGACTGGCATGCCACGCGCAAGTTGACGGTTAACCTCGGCCTGCGCTGGGATCATATCGGCCAGCTCACCAGCGCGACCGGTCAGCGCTCGAACTACCAGATTGACACCAACACGTTCTGTATCTCAGCCGTGGCGTGCGTGCAGCCGAACTGGAAACAGTTCCAGCCTCGTCTGGGCTACGCGTACAACCCGGGTCACGGGTTGGTATTCCGCGGAGGGTTCGGCATCAGTTACTTCGCCCAGGACTACGCCGCGGGCGCGCTCAATCTTCCCAACCCGCCTTTCGTGACCGTGAGTTTCACCTGCTCGCCCAGCGCCTTGACTGGATCGTCGGTATGTCCCGCAGGCGTCGGATCGCTAAGTCAGGGTCCGCCGCCGATCACGCCGCCCAATATTCCGCAGCTTCTCGGACCCGTGGCCGGTGGCCTGAACTCCTCGCTGAGCGCGCACTCGGATTATTACCCGGGCGCGAAAGTCATGGAATGGAATTTCACCATGCAGAAGCAACTCGGCGCGAATGTCGTGACTGCCGCCTACGTTGGATCGCTCGGACGTCACCTGAATTACGCCCCGAACGTCAATCTTCCGGTGCCTTCAGGTACGGCCGTGACGCCCGCCTACGTTCGTTTCGCGACGCTGCCCAACATCACCGGAATCACCGACTACGGCACAGGCGGAGCCAGCGAATATAACGCCGCGCAGTTCATCTTCGAGCGGCGCTATTCCAAAGGCTTGACCATCAACGCGAACTACGTCTTTGCCCGCAACTTGACCAGCTTGACGGATATTGCCGAGGCCATCGGAACCGTCATCAACAATCGTGGTTACGATTGGGGCAACTCCAACATCGGCTTCAAGAACAAATTCACCATGCGCGCCAACTACGAGCTTCCCTTCGGTAAAGCCGCAAAGGGGTTGACGAAGGCGGCTATCGGCGGATGGCAGGTGAATACCATCGCCTTCTGGCAGTCCGGCGAGCCGTACACGGTAACCGACGGTCAGAACCTGATCAATCTGCCGAACATCACCTCGGATCGTCCGAACCAGATCTCCGGCCAATCCTGCCAGGCGTCGAACCCGGGGATTAACGGCTGGATCAACTTGAATGCCTTCCAGCAGCAGGCTATCGGCAATCCTGGCAATGAAGGACGCGCCCAGTGCTACGGCCCATCGTGGAGGGGCGTAGACTTCTCCGTGTTCAAGGACTTCACGTTCATGGAAAAGTACCGCTTGTCGTTCCGCGCCGAGGCTTACAATGTCTCGAATACAGCGAACTTCTCGCTTCCAAACGCCGCCATCTCCAGCTGGACGGTCAGCCGCAATCCGGCTGGCATCCCGACGACTGCCGGAAACTTCGGCAAGATCACAGCCACCAACATCGGTTTCACGCCACGCGTCGTGCAGCTAGCGCTGAAGTTCACCTTCTAGCGCATCCCGTCTAACCGCAAGCGCCTCGAAAGGGATACCCCCTTTCGAGGCGTTTTGCTTTTTTATGTGGCACCTTGGCGGCCCCGTGTCAGGACACTCTCTGGTACTTTCAGCGTCGCGTACCAGCAGGTCCCCTCAGGCCCTTTGGTTCTGGAGATCGCAGCTTCACCTATCCGCTTCGCCGAAATGCATACGCGACGTCCAATGCGGCTCGGCAGCCAGTATACACACGCGTATGCCAGGATGGTTTTCGCGCTTTACGCTCGGATTATCAGACCTGGAAAACATTCTTACGACTCGCCAAAATACATCCCTTCCGCTGCGTTCCATGCTACGCTCAGAAACGCAAAAACACATTACGAAGCGTGCAGATTGTTACTACAGCGTGCAGATTGTTCGGAGGAACAATGGAGAAAATTGCAACATCTATCATCACGGTGGGTTCGTTATTGCTATTTCTGTTTTGGTTTCGCTACGTGTGCCTGCTGGTTCTCAAAGCGAGACCGGCCCGCGATTACGCGATCGCCGCGGCGGCCGCGAATCAGCTTAGCTTTCCCGATGTTCAGGCAATTCTACAGAATCGCGCGGTGGCCGATCTGGAGCAGCTGCGGCATCAGCTCGATCGCGATTTCGCATTGTTGACCTACGTGCTGGCACACGTCGCCAGCCCGCCCGCGGGAATCGCGGCGATCGAGAAGCGCATCCTGGAAATCGACTACCGGCTGATGCGCCTTTGGTGCGGAATCAGCGCGCGCTTCTCCTGTGCCGCGGCACGCCGCGCGCTCGCGGAAATGTCCATCGTAGTGGCACACTTCGCAAACTCGCTCGGCGAGCGTGGAGCTGGTGTCGCGGTACTGTCTTGACGCTTATTTCTTCGTTGCCGCCGACTGCTTGGCGATCACCAGGTCCTTGATCTTGTCGTAAGTCGCCTGCGGCACAATCTTCTTGGATACCAGTTGATCCTTGCGCTGGTACGGCCGCCCGTCGACGATCTTCTTGGAGTACGCATCGCCAATCCCCGGCAGCGCCTTCAGTTGGTCCACCGTCGCCGAGTTCAGGTCGAGCAGGTCTCCGCTCTTGGCGGGCGCAGTGGGCTTGGCTGGAGCCGCAGCCGGCGCTTTGGCGGGCGTTGCCGCCTTGGTCTGGGGATCGAACGCAGCAGCTACCGAAACGACGGCCAAAAGAGCCGCCATGACCGTTACAACTTTAAGTTTACGCATGGGTCCTATTTTAAGCCGGTTTCAGTCCCGACTGATCGACACCCGCTTACTCGCGTGCGCGGTTCCGTGGCGATGAATCTACCATGCCACCTCGATCCCTGCACGCGCCAGCGAGCGGGTCTCGACGTCCCCCTAATACTTCAGATACACCGTCTTGAAGTCCGTATAAAACTCCGCGGCCGCCGGACCTTGTTCCTTTGGCCCAAAGCTCGAGTCCTTCGTTCCTCCGAAGGGCAACTGGTATTCGATGCCAGCGCTCGGCAGATTCACCGTCAGCAGCCCGGCCTCCATCTGCTTCACGAATTCGAACACGCGCGCGACGTTGGTCGTCTGCACCGACGCCGAAAGACCCAGCGGGCTCCGATTCGCCATCTCCATCGCATGTTCGAAATTCTTCGCCGGCATCACTGCGGCCACGGGCCCGAAAATCTCTTCCTTTGCAATCCGCCGGTCTTCCGATACGTCCGAAAACACCGTCGGTGCGACGAAAAATCCCTTGGAGAGATCCTCGCCGTGAGGTCCCTTGCCGGTCAGCCGGTCGCCGCCGCACAGCGGTTTGCCCACTTCTTTCGTCCCCACCTCGATGTATTCGAGGTCCGTCTCCAACTGCGCCTGTGAAACCGCCGGCCCCATCTCGACGCCCGCATTCAGCCCGTTGCCGACCTTCATCGACTTGGCCCGCTCGACCAGCGCATCGACGAACTTCTTGTAAATGGCTTCTTCGACAATCACGCGGCTGGTTGCCGTACATTTCTGGCCCGTGGAGAAAAATGCGCCATTCGCTACGTTCTCCACGGCCAGATTGAAATCGCAATCCGCCAGCACTACCGTCGGATTCTTGCCGCCCATTTCAAGCTGGATCCGAATCCGCCGCCTCGAAGCTTCCGCATGCAGCTTGTTGCCGACTTCGCACGATCCCGTGAACGAAACCGCCTTCACCGGCTTCGACTGCACCAGGGCCGCGCCGGCCTGGCCGCTTCCCGCGACAAAATTCAGGACGCCCTTCGGAATTCCTGCTTCGTGAAACGCCTCGACGATCCGCCACCCGCTGAGGGGTGCGAGCGACGCGGGCTTCAGCACCACGGTATTGCCGTAAATCAGCGCCGGTGCGAGCTTCCACGTCGGAATCGCACTGGGGAAATTCCACGGCGTGATCAGCCCCACTACGCCGATCGGTTTGCGGAACGCCCACATCTGCACGCGATCGCGTTCGCTCGGCACGACGAACCCGTTCGTCCTGACGCCTTCTCCCGCGAAGAATCGAATGATGTTGATGGCGCGCCGTACTTCGCCTTTCGCCTCCGGCAGCGTCTTTCCCTCTTCGCGCGTCATCTCCGCGGCGATGTTCTCGAACCGGCTGTCAAGAAGCTCCGCCGCGCGGTACAAAATCGCTCCGCGCGAGGGCGCCGGCATATTGGACCATGCCGGAAGCGCGGCCTCCGCGGCGGCCGTCGCCGTTTCGATATCCGCCGGCGTGCCGGCGACAAATTGCCCAACCAGCTCACTGTTATCGGCCGGATTGCGATTCTCGAACGTAGGTCCCGAAACCCATTCACCGTTTATGTAATTTGAGAAAACCATTTATTCCACCGTATTCTGAAGCGTTCCGATTCCATCCACAGTGATCGAAATTTCATCGCCATGGTCTAACGTGAACTCGTCGGGCGGCACCACTCCAGTGCCTGTCATAAGCAGGCAGCCGTCCGGAAAACTTGTCTCGCGATACAAATAGTCCACCAGGGTCCGAAAATCGCGTTTCATCTCTGAAAGCGCGGTCGCGCCTGCAAACGCGGTCTTCGCGCCACGCCGGATCTCAATCTGTATCCTGGTGCCCGGCGAAAGCGGCTCTGAAGTCACCAGAATTCCCGGCCCGATCGCGCAGGACCCGTCGTAAACCTTCGCCTGCGGCAGATACAAAGGATTCTCGCCTTCGATATCGCGCGAGCTCATATCGTTCCCGATGGTATATCCGAGGATCTTGCCCCGCGGAGAAATGAGCAGGGTGAACTCCGGCTCCGGTACATTCCACTTCGCATCCGCGCGAATTCGCACCTTTTGCCCCGGCCCGACCACGCGCCGAGGTACTGCTTTGAAAAACAGCTCCGGCCGCTCGGCGGTATAAACCCGATCATAGAAATCGCCGCCCCCGGAACTTTGCGATTCGTCCATGCGAGCCGTGCGGCTCCGCGAATACGTCACGCCAGCGGCCCAAACTTCTTGATTCTCAATCGGAGGGAGCGGAGTGAAGTTCCCGTCGTACGGATCGCCGCCTACATAGGAGCTTAAATACGACTCTAAATCCTCCATCGTGGTCAGCGACGCTCCGGGCGCGTGAAAAAGACCCTTATTTGTACTGACGATCCAGCCGCTCGCTGTCCGGTAAAGGATCATGTTTACACTTCGTCAAACAGCAAGACCGGATAGTTTTGGCGGGACTTCAGGGTTTTCTCGATGGTTGGCCAGACCCTTTGATGTTCGGGCGATGCGATCCATTTTTGCCGCAGTTCCTCGCTCTCGAAAACCAGCTCGAACCGGTAATTGAACGAACTGGCCGGGCCCTGCACAACACTACGCAGCTTCAGGATCTTCACCGAGATATAGCCCGGATGCTTCTTGGCTTCTGGCAGGAAAATATTACGAAAATTGTCGAGCATCTCCTTTTCATGGGGCGGCTCGACTTCCATTTCCACGAAGAGCTGGATCGGCTTCTTGCCGGCTTGTGCCCTGCCCAGCGGCCCTACTGCTACCGCAGCCAGCGCGGATCCCAACATGGATCGCAAATGCATTCTCCGGTTCATCGTTCACCTCGTTTTGACCGTCTCAAATAAGCTTACTTCGTTAGAAACGGCCAGTGTCGGAGGACGTGGAGGTGATAATGCTGGATCGCAAAGAACGCCAGCGCCGCCAGCGCGATCAGCGCCGCCAAGGTCCCCAGCAGGATCCTGGTCCACGGAATGATCTTGCCTTCCCGCTTCCAGACCAGTAAGAAGCTCGCGAACAGGCCAACAAAGAACAGCGCGCACATCGGCACGGCGAACAGCATCATGTTGAAGATGTCCGGTGTCGGCGTGACGATGGCAGCCAGCACGGTGATCGCCAGAATCGCGTAGCGTGAATTGGCCAGCAGCCATCGCGGCGACGCCAGCCGCAACAGCGTCAGAAAGAAAATCACGACGGGCATCTCGAACACCAGCGACACTCCGAGCATCACGTTTACGAACAGGTCGAAGTACAGCTCGATCGAGACCATCGACTGGACATTGGCAAACCCGCCGATGTTCAGCAGGAACGCGAGCCCGTAGCGGAACGCCACGAAATACGCGAACAGTCCTCCCGTGATAAACAACCCAGCCGTGGTCACCACGAACGGCACGGCCCACCTGCGCTCCTTCTTGTACAGCCCGGGAGAAATGAAGGCCCAGATCTGGTACAAGATCCACGGCGACACAACAAAAATCGACGCCACCACCGGCGTCCATACATAGATGATGGAGAACTGCTCCATCGGGCTGATCGCCACCAGCGACCCTTTCCCGATTTTCTTTAGAGCGTCAGCGGCCGGAGCCTGTACGATCAGCCACAGTTTGTCGGCAAATACAAGGCACAGCACAAAGGAAACGGCGAACCCGGCGAGCATCTTGATCAGCCGTCCGCGCAATTCTTCCAGGTGTTCGAGAAAAGACATGCGAAGCATGCCTTCCTCGCCGTCGTCTTCCTCCTCGTCGTCAGGAGGAGGCGGCGGCGGAGGCGTGCGCGTCCCGCCGCTCGCGACAACTACAGTGTTTGCCGGCGTCGCTGGACCGACCTCGGCGGTTGTCGCCCCTCCGTACGGGTCATCCGGATAGACAGGTTTCTCCGGTGGGGACGCGTCCCCACCCTTGGGTTCATCCATTGTTTAAACTAGGCTGCCTTAATCAACTATGCTGGGGCGTCGCTTCAACTCGAGGAACGGTACCCTCGACGCCGTGCGGCGCTTCTCCCGCCGGCCCGGCGCCATTCTCATGAGCCGTGATTTCATGAGCTGGCTCAGGATGCGTTTCGGCTTCGGCGGTCCCATGTGATTCGGCGCCCGGAACTTCGGGAGCGCTTACGGTGGTTGAGTTGGTGTGAGCGGAATCGGTCGACTCGACCGGCGGCGTGTACGTGTACGCCTCCGGGCTATACGGGTCATGATATTCATACTCGGAAGCGTAATTCTGCGCGCTCTCAATCGCCTTGGTTTGCGTTTCTTTTTCCTTCAGCGCTTCCGTTTCCCGCTCCAGATTGTGCATTTCGCGCTCGAACGACGTTTTCAAATCGCTCGTGGCGCGGCGGAATTCACTGATCGCTTTTCCGATCGTCCGCCCCAGTTCTGGAAGCTTCTTGGGCCCAAACAGAACAAGGGCAACGATGAAAATGGCGACCATTTCCCCTACGCCAATCGTGCCCATCGTTTGCCTTGCTCCTTCACTAGAACGTGCCCTGCCAAACTCAAGGTCGAGCCCGGACACGCCTGGGATAATGATAGCAAAAGCTCAAGAACGGTCCGCGGGGCTTGGTCCTGTTTCGAATGTGACCTTGTCGTAAATGTCCGCCAGCGGCGCCTCGCACTCTACGCTGTCAAACCGGCAGATCGCCTCCACGCCGACAAACTCCGACATCAGCCATTCGTGCGCCGATTTTCTTCGGAACACCTCGACCCGCGCTTCAGCCTGGGACACGAGCGCATATTCCTTGAGCGATCCTACGGTCCGGTACTGCGCTGCTTTGAACCCCCGGTCGTAGGCCTCGGTCGAGGGCGATAACACCTCAACCACCAGCGCCGGATTCACGACCGTGTCGGTTCGCCCGTCAAGAAACTTTGGCTCCCCGCAGATCACCATGATGTCGGGATAGGTGTAGAGTCCATCTGGCGAGACACACATGCGCATGTCACTCGAAGTAACGAAGCACGGCCGCTTGTCGAGCGCGTTGCCAAGAGATCTCACGAAATTCCCGATTACGACAGCGTGAGTCCACGAGCCTCCCGACATCGCATAAATGCGACCGTTGTAGAACTCATTTCGAAACTCCGCCGCCCGTTCGATCTCGAGATACTGCTCCGGAGTCACCCGTGGCTGCGCTTGCGCCGACATCCCTCTATAATGTACTCCGTCTATACTGTACAGCGATGACGAGATTAGCGTGCATCTTGGCGATCCTGGCCGCCTCTACTATGGCGCAAGTGAAAATCTCAGCCGAACCCACTCGCGTCCGCGTGGAGATCGACGGCAAGCCCTACACCGATTTCTTCTTCTACGGCGGCGAGGCCATGAAACCTTTTCTGTGGCCGCTGCGGGCTGCCTCGGGAACGATGGTGACGCGCGCGTTCCCGCTCGAATCCCCTCCTGGCGAGCCGCACGATCACCCTCATCATCGCGGCCTCTGGTTCGCCCACGACAACGTCAACGGCATCGATTTCTGGAACAACGAAACTTCGTACGCATCTCCTCCTCCCCGTGGACGCATCACTGTCGACAAGATCAGCAATGTCAAGAACGGTTCTCACGACGGCAGCTTCACAGCCACCCTGAGCTGGCGCGATCCGTTCTCGAATAAGGTGCTGGATGAAACCCGTGTCTTCCACTTCGCCTCGCGGCCCAAACTGCGCATTGTCGACCTCGACATAACGCTGACCGCCGCTGCAAAAGTTATCTTCGGGGACAGCAAAGACGGGAGTCTCGGGATTCGGCTCGCTCCCGCATTGCAGGAAGACAAGGCCGTCAAGACGAAGGGTCAGCCAACCTGGACCATCCCCGGCCCTCCTGGTGTCATCGTCAACGCCGACGGCCTCGAACACGAAAAGGACGCCTGGGGCAAGGCATCGAACTGGGTCGATTACCATGGCGAGATCGACGGTGAAAAGGTCGGCATCGCGATTCTCGATCATCCGGCCAACTCCCGCCGCGCCCGCTGGCACGTCCGCGCGTACGGATTATTCGCCGCCAATCCTTTCGGTTTTGGGACTTTCACCAACAAGAAGTCCGACGACGGCAGCGTCCATCTCGAACCCGGAGGCAGCCTCCACTTCCGCTACCGCGTGATTGTCCACGAAGGCGACGCCAAATCCGCCGGCATCGCGAAACTGTGGTCCGAATTTGCCAAGTAAAATCGGATGGGGCGGGATGCAGCCGGTATACTGCATAGGATATGGTTCTTTCCGACGTTGACATCCGTCACTACATGGATGAAGGCAAAATCAAAGTTACGCCGCCGCTCCCGCCCGAGCAACTCGGGAGCTGTTCCGTCGACTTTCGCCTGGGCAACGAGTTCAGCGTTTTCGAACATAGCCGGCACGCCTTTATCGATCTGAAGGAACGCACTGCGATTCAAGACCTGATGCGCACCATCACCGTCGCGTCCGGCGAGCCGTTCATTCTCCAGCCCCGGGAATTTGCGCTCGCAATTACCGAGGAGACTCTCGAGCTCGACGATGACGTTCTCGGACGCCTGGAAGGCCGGTCGAGCCTGGGCCGAATCGGAATCATTGTGCATGGCACCGCCGGTCTCTTCGATCCAGGCTGGACGGGCAAGGCTACGCTCGAACTGAGCAACCTCGGCCGCATGCCCGTCGCGCTATATCCAGGAATGCGCATCTGCTCGTTCACCTTCGAACAGCTTTCGTCGAAGGTCGCCGTTCCGTATCGCAAGAAGGTCGGCAACAAATACTCCGGCCAGGATCGCCCGCTCGCGAGCAAACTCGCCAGCGAAACCAGCCGCTAGTCCCCTCCTTTCTTTTCTAGGCCGGGCGGGATCGCCACTGTAACCGTCCATTCATTTGTGGAGGTATCCCACAAGTTGTACACTGGAGTTGTCAGGTGGAGGTGGGTCTTCTCGAGTAGACTGCTCCCCAGCAGTAGCCCCTGGACCGATTTCTCGGACGGTGCGGTTCGCGCCTCCCGGAGGGTCTTCTGCGGCTTGTTCGAGCCGCTCTTCACACTTGTCTTTCCGGACGATTGCCGCGTTTGCGGCGAACCCCTCCGCGAACTCTCTCGCATTCCGGTCTGCGCCGTTTGCCTGGAAGAACCCGCTCCCCTTACAGCCGAGTATTTCTGTGTCGCCTGCCGGATGCCGTTTCTCAACCGGTCTCCCCTGGACGAATCCGGCCGTTGCGCGCTCTGCCGCCAGGGATACTCCGGGTTCGACGCGGTGTTTTCTTACGGCTCCTACGAAGGCACGTTGCGGAAGCTTATTCATCTCTTCAAGTACTCCGGAGTTCAGCCGCTATCCCGCCCGTTCGGCGAATTTCTCGCGCGCGCCCTGCCTCGCGATCAGCAGTTTGACGCGATCGTTCCGATGCCCTTGCACTGGCGCAGGCGTTTTGAGCGCCGTTTCAATCAGTCGGCTTTACTGGCGCGTGAAGTCTCGAAGCGGTGGAACATACCGGTGACCAATCCCGTGCGCCGTGGGCGAGCCACTGCGTTCCAGGCCGGACTTACCAACGCCAAGCGTCGCGCGAACGTCGCGGGAGCCTTCAAAATGAAGCGTGGAACGCGTCTGGATGGCATGCATGTCCTGTTGGTCGACGATGTGCTGACCACCGGCGCCACCGCTGCCGCATGTGCGCGCGTGCTTAAGCGAGCCGGAGCGAAGCGCGTCACGGTATTAGCACTGGCGCGCACGGACCGCCGAATGGCGGTCGATCAACCTGTTTCGACACGGAGTGCATCCGCATGATCGCGACCCATCAGGAACGGCTCCATCGCCCGGTGCTGGTGCTCAACTCGAGTTATGAGCCGATCAACGTTTGTGCGGCCCGCCGGGCCGTAGTGCTGGTGTTGAAGGGAGTCGCGGCGGCGGAGGAGCACGCCAGTTCGCACATCCATTCCGCCCGGCAGGCCATGCGGATTCCCAGCGTGATCCGTCTGCTCGAATATCGCCGCATCCCGCATCAGACGCGCGCGCTGTCGCGAAAAAATATTCTGATGCGTGATCGGTATACCTGTCAGTACTGCCACAAGACGCTAAATTCCGGCGAACTGACGCTGGATCACGTCATCCCGCGTTCGCGTGCCGGCGAAACCACTTGGGAAAATCTGGTAGCCTGCTGCCACCACTGCAACAACCGCAAGGGCAATCGAACACCCGAGGAAGCCGGCATGCGCCTGGCCCGCGCCCCGCGTCCGTTCAGCCTCCACACCAGCCGTCATCTGATGCGCCTGCTCGGCAAGAGCGACGATCAGTGGCGGAAATATCTCTTCTATTGAGATGATCGGAGCGGTACAGAATGCAACAGTGGATGCCAGCGGTATTATCCCTGTTTGGGACCTTAATCTGGTCGTCATAACCGCCCGGCTCAAACACCAAAGCTCTTTCAGCACAGATCGATACGGTTCGATCTGAGATTCAAGTGCTTCGGACCGAGGTCAAACTAGCCCTGTCCGAATTTCGCTTGGAAGTGCACGCGGATCTAACGGACCTGAAACACCGCGTCGAGCGGTTAGAAGATCAACGCGGAGGACTCGTCCGACCGTAACTCCCGAACGCCAGGCCCGCGGAAGCGTGAATTCGATTGAGAGGACGGATTTCCGCATCCCGCAGATTCCACGGAGCGTTCCGATTCGCGAGATATTTCTGCAATGGACCGGATCGGTGGTCGCACTGCATGCGGAGTTACCTCCGCGCCACCAGCACTCGCGACGGATATCCCGTCTGCCGGACCGCGTGGGTGGTCATGATGCGCAGGCCCGCTTCCTGAACCAGTTCGGGAACCGCGCGTTCCACCTGGCGGCCCCAGAATGCCGGGACCAATTTTCCGCAAACGCTGTACAGCTTATTGAAGAACTGCGCGTTTTGCCCGATCACCACCAGCGCGAACGTCCCATCCGCGCGCAGTACTCTGCGGATTTCCCGTAGCGTCAGGCGGATATCGTCCTGCGAAAGCAGCTCGAAAAGATAGCAGCACACGACTGCGTCGAAGCTTGCGTTCTTGAAAGGCATGCTGCGCACGTCCACCGCGCCGCAATGCGATGGCGTCGCGGGAAATTCGCTCCGCGCGCGCCGCTGCGTCCGCGCCGCCATATTCGGCGACAGATCCAATCCGAAGGTCTTGCCCTCAGGATTCGCCTTCACCAGCCGCCGGAACATTTCGCCCGAGCCGGTGGCGATTTCCAGCACCTGCATCCCGTTGCGAATTCCTGCATTGCGCAGCGCGCAAGCATGCGCGCGGGAATGAAAAAAGAATGTACTTACGGGATAAATCGAAGCGACAGAATCATAAATCCGCCGGGTTCGTTCCGCGATCGTGCGCGGCATCTGGTCGGTGCGAGATCGCAACGCGACTGCGCCGTCGGCGTCATGAACCTGAGAAAACAACGACAGCCCGTTACGTTGGGCCCGTCTCTTAAGAAGAAGGGAATCGTTCAAATTTGGCTCCCGCTGGTCACCAGGGCTTCCACCACTACCGTACCACTGGCCTGTCCCGGCAATTCTATACCCGTACTGGTACCCTCGCCAAGGCGGCTATCGATCCACATCTTGTAATCATCGCCGAAGAGCACCTTCAAGCGCTCGTTTACGTTGCTCACGCCAATCCCCTGCTCAAAAAGAGTTGCCAGCTTTGCTTCCGGAATGCCGACGCCATCGTCCTCGACGTTAATCTGCAACCGGTCGCCCGCCATCCGGCTGCGCACGCGAACCGTTCCGCCATCCACTTTGCTGGACAATCCATGCCGGATGCTGTTCTCCACCAGCGGTTGCAACAGCATGCTGGGAACCAGAAGATCCAGCGTGCCCGGATCGATATCCTTCACAAAACGCAGCTTGTCTCCGAAGCGCACCATTTCGATGGCGAGGTAGTCGTCCACAAAGGATAACTCTTCGCTGAGCGGCGTCAGGTTGTCCTGCTGCCGCAGCAACCGGCGCAGGATTTTCGAAAGTTTATAAACCACCTGCCGAGCCTGATCCGGATCCAGCCGGATTAACGACGCGACCGAATTCAGCGTGTTGAATAGAAAATGTGGGTTGATCTGCCGGCTCAGCGCCGCCAGGCGCGCCTCATTCAAACGCAACTGCTGCTGCTCCAGCTTTTTTTCGTTCCGGTTGCTATTCCAGATTTTGATGGGCAGCGCCGTCGAAAACAGCGTCGTAGCATAGACGGCCAGAATCATCCAGAGACTCGAATCGTGCCAGGTCTGTTGCAACGCGAATACGCTCTTGAAATGCAGCGCCAGGGTTGCGCGCAATACTTCAGCCAGCAGAATCACCAGAACGCATCCGAGACTGAACGCGGCCAGACGAAGATCGCGCCGCCGCAATAGCCGCCACAGGCTCAAATCCGGGAATGGCGAGAATTGCCAGATAGCTTCCTTATCCGGCGCGACGTCCCGCAGCAGGCCCCCCATCACGCCGACGGCCGCAAACAGAATCATCGAAACAGGCTCATGCGCGAAAAACGCCGGCAATGAGATCAGAACGCCGGCTAGCAAGCCGGTTACGTAGCCGCCTAGAATCCCCATGACCAGGCTGCCTTCGAGTCCCAAATCCAGCGCCTGGTACGCCTCAGGGTTCAGTACGCGCGCCAGGACTCCGGTGCCGAAGATAGCGGCGCACACCAGCGCCATTTGCACGCGCTGCGCCAGCGTCCGTTCTTCACGCATCAGCATGCGCTGAAAGCGTCCGCTGCGCGTCAGAATGCTGGCGAGCGACGCGGCCACTGCCAGCTTCACCAGCAGGATCACCAGGTGTTGAGGAACCATAGCACTGCTGGGACTCATTATAATGAAGTTACCCGCCGGTTCATGCCCCAGACATCCGAAGTGCGAAAGGTCGCCGAAGCTGATTTCCCCAGCCGCTTCGGACATTACCGCATTTTCGGCTTCTCGAACGGCGCTGAGGAAGCCGTGGTTTTAAAACTTGGCGACATTACGGGAGGCGCTCCGCCGCTGGTGCGGATTCACTCCCAGTGCCTGACCGGCGACGTATTTCACAGCCTCCGCTGCGATTGTGGTCTGCAACTCGAACTCGCCCTGGATTCCATCGCTCGTGAAGGCCGCGGTCTGCTGATTTACGAAAATCAGGAAGGCCGAGGGATCGGCCTCCTTAACAAACTTCGGGCCTACGAACTGCAGGATCAGGGCGCCGATACAGTGGAGGCCAACGAACGCCTCGGCTTCGACGCCGATCTGCGCGGCTATGAATTACCGGCCGCCATCCTGGGGTTCTTCGGATTAACGGCGGTGCGCCTGATGTCGAACAATCCCGAAAAGATTCAAGCACTCGAGCGCGCCGGCGTTCGCGTCACCGAACGGGTCCCCTGCCTGGTTGAATCGAGCGAATCGACCGAGGATTATCTGCGAACCAAAAAAGAAAAGCTTGGCCACCTGCTAGACCCCGTGTAGGGCAGCCCCGGCCCTTCCCCTAACGCGACTCAATCACCAACGTCACGGGCCCATCATTCGTCAGCGAAACGGCCATGTGCGCCTGAAACACCCCGGTCTCCACGCGGACGCTGGTTTCCCGAGCCTTTCCGACAAAATACTCATACAACGCCCGAGCCTCTTCCGCCGGCGCGGCCGCATCGAAGCTCGGACGCCGCCCCTTGCGGCAATCGCCATACAGAGTAAACTGCGAAACAATCAGCAGAGCGCCACCCGTGTCGACCAGGCTGCGGTTCATTTTCTGATTTTCATCGGTAAATACGCGCAAGTTGACGATCTTATCCACCAGAGCGTCGGCGTCCGCCGCGACGTCCCCTTTCGCCACGCCCAACAGAACCAATAAGCCAGACCCAATTTCGCCGGTCGGTTTTCCATCAACTTCGACCTTTGCCCCGGTCACCCGCTGTACCACCACCCGCATCTTGTCTCCCGTGTTTGTGTTGTTCGCTTAAGGTACTTACCTTATCGAAACTAGTACCCGTCTGCCCACATAATGTATAGAACAAATGATCTACAGCAAGAATCGGAACCGTACGATTTTGCCCGGTGGATTCTTTCATCTGGAAGATGAGAAAACCAAGACCCGTGTATTCGGCTACGGTCACGGGGATCACATCAAGTTGAAGGATGAATACGGAAATGTGTGGCGCGGCTCTGCCATGCGCAATCCCGACAACTCCATCGTGTACCGCTTTCGCGATGCCCAGGGACGCACGCTAACCGGCGTTTCCGATAACGTCGTCGTGACTCTTCGCGACGACAAAGGCAACACCTGGAAGGGCTTCATCGATTAAAAGGTTCCCGGGCGACCCGCTCACTCTCGTGCGCGGTCCGGTGCGGACACTGATATCAAGCGGCGATGGGCGCTCTAGTTCCCACCCGCCGTCTCCAATACCATCTGCCACAGCAATTCGACGCCATCCTCAAGATTTTTGCTGAGGATTCGTTCGTCGTTGCCGTGCATACGCGTGTCGCCCGATTCCCGCACGAAGATGGGCACGCCATACACCGCCATGCCCCTGGCGCGCAGGAAGCCGCTGTCGGTAGCGCCGCGGCCCATGTACGGGATCGCCACATCGCGCGGATAGACGCGGGAGATGGCGCGTTCCATCGCGTGATACAGCGGCGTCGTCACCGCGCTTGGCTCGGCCACCGACGCCGGCTGGTTTGGAGCCAGCGTCACATCGATACTGTTATCGTTGACGATCTGCCGGATGCGGGCGATTACCTCTTCGCGCGTCTCACTGGGGATGCGCCGGACGTCTAATTGCGCCGTCGCGGCGTTCGGAATCACGTTGATCTTGTCGCCGGCGCGGAGCAATGTCGGCACGATGGTCGTGTGCAGCAACGCATCCAGTTCCGGATCCCGCGTTCGAATCTGGTTCGCGGCCGCCTGCGCCGTCGCCGGATCGTCCAGCCGCCGGCGGATTGCCTCCAGCCACGAATAATCCGGAAGCTTCGCCATGTCGCGCAGGTAGCGGCGCGTCGTGGGGCTGATGCGAACCGGCTCGTCCGCGCTTGCGAGCTTCGACAAAGCTTGCGCCAAATGCACCACGGGATTGTCGTTGCGCGGCGTCGCGCCGTCGCCCGCCGTTCCTTTGGCCGCCAGAGTTACTCGCGTTGGTATCTTTTCGATCGTCTGAATCTGAAAAACCCGGGGGCCGTCCTTGGTCTCGATAATGGACCCGCCCTCATTCAGCGCAAACTCGGCGTCGATCTCCTTGAACTCATGCTGGATCATCCATTCGACGCCGGTCCACGCGCCCTCTTCGTCCGCTTCCGATAAGAGAATCAGATCGCGTCCAAGTTTGATGTTGCGGCGCTTGATTTCGATCATCACCGCCAGTTCCGCCGCTAGCAGCGATTTGTCGTCCAGCGTTCCGCGTCCATAGATGAAGTTGTTGCGGATCTCGGCGCTGAA
Organism: Bryobacteraceae bacterium; assembly: GCA_035308605.1. Classification (GTDB taxonomy): domain Bacteria; phylum Acidobacteriota; class Terriglobia; order Bryobacterales; family Bryobacteraceae; genus Palsa-187. The sequence goes on along the minus strand of DATGGL010000091.1, from coordinate 247 downwards.
CGGGTCGACCGTCCATTGGTTGCGATCGGCCGGGACGACATCGCTGTGCGCCATCAGCAGGAGCGGGCGGCCTTTGCCGGTGCCTTTGAGCCGCGCGATGAAATTCTGACGTCGCGGATCGCTGCCGCGAAGCTCGCAGGCGATCCCGTGCGCGTCCGCAACCTGCTTCAGATAGTCGGCGACGCGGGTTTCATTTCCGGGCGGATTGGTGGTGTCCAGGCGAACCAAATCAGCCAGATATTGGCGG
>DATGGL010000090.1:0-6121 GCA_035308605.1 Bryobacteraceae bacterium | reverse complement strand
AATTCTGGTCTCCAGACGACCGTTCTGTCGTATACGCCTCGGCGCGGGCGCTCGGATTCGCTCCGTGGGCGAGCAGGTGTTTGGCGAACTCCAGACTGTCCAGCTTGCCGGTTCCCCTGGGGGCCGGGTACTGCGTTTCTTCGTAATTCCGAGTTCGAATAAGCGCATGCAGCGGCGACCAGTGCGTGCCGGCCGCGTTCGGGTCTGCTCCTTTATTCAGCAGCAGATCGGCTACGTCGAAATTCGCGTTCATGATCGCGATGACCAGAACGCTGTCCCCGTATTTGCTGTAGGTGGTGCCGGGCGGAAAGTGCCGGCAGATTTCGCAGTCCTGGATTTCCTCGGGCTCCAGTTGTTCATTGACGTCCGCTCCGGCGGCAAGCAGCACCTTCACCGACTCGATGTCGCCCTTGCGAACCGCAAAGAACCGCGCCATTTTCTTATCGTGCGCCTGCGCCGCGACGTTCGCGCCTCCGGCGATCAGCGCCTTTACGGCGGGCGCATGTCCCTCGGCGGCCGCCCACATCAGCGCGGTCTGTCCGCTATAACGTTCCGCGAAGTTCGCATCCGCACCCGCGGCGAGAAGCAGCTTGATCACATCCGGATTACCGGTGCGCGCGGCCGCCATCAGGGTGCTTCCCGTCTCTGGAACGGTCACTCGAACGTCTGCTCCCGCCTTGAGCAATGCCTGGGCGATCGAAGCGTTTCCGTTCACAGCCGCCAGCATTAAAGGAGGCGCGCCGTAACGGTTCTTGGCATTCGCGTTTGCGCCCGCCGAAATCAGCGCCTGAACGATATCCAGGCGTTGGTGCTGCACGGCCCAGTGGAGCGGCGTGGTGCCATCGGGCTCGGCCTGATTCGGGTCTTGCTTCTGTTGAAGCGAGCTCTGAACCCCCGGCAAATTCCCGGCCTTTACGGCCGCCAGCAGACTGATCGTATCCGCCCCGCTCGCGCGCGAAATCGACAGTATGCCCACCGTCGCGACAATCGATAGCAGTTGACGCATTTCCAACCCTCCGGGACTACAGCTCAGCCATGCCCGTGCTCTCGCCCAGACGATCGGCATGCACGCCCGCTTTGTCGAGCATGCTCCGCACGACGTTCGACAGCGGCGGCTCGTTCGTGAAGACGATGTGGCGGCCGCCTTGCAGTTGGCCCGCACCACCGCCGCACAGCAGGATCGGCAGAGGACTGTGGTCGTGAACGTTGCCGTTGCTGATCCCGGCCCCGTACAACAGCATGGAATGATCCAGCAGCGTCCCGTCGCCATCCTGCGTGTCGCGGAGCTTGCCCAGCAGATAGGCCACCTGTTGCACGTGATAAGAATCGATTTTCGCGACCTTGGCTAACTTTTCCGGATTGTTGTCGTGATGCGAAACCGAATGGTGCGAATCCGGAACGCCGGCTTCCGGATAGCTGCGGCCGCTTCGTTCGGCCGCGAACATCAGCGTGGTCACACGCGTAATGTCCGATTGAAACGCCAACACCTGAAGATCCATCATCAGCCGGATGTGATCTTCGAACTTCTCGGGCGCTCCCAGCGGCCGCGAAAGACCCACGGTAAACGTAGGCGACTCCGCGTTCTGCGCTTCCACTCGTTGCAGACGAAGCTCCACCTGGCGGATTGCGTCGAAGTACTGGTCGACTCTCTGCCTATCGGGCGTGCCGAGCGATCCTTGCAGTTGCTTCATGGAGCCGGTAACGGAGTCCAGAATACTTCGATTCTCGCGAAGCCGCATGCCGCGCTGTTTGGCGTCGCCGCCTTCGCCAAAGAGGCGCTCAAACACCAGGCGGGGATTGTTCTCCACCGGCAGCGGCGTGGTCGGGGAAGTCCAGGACAGCGTATTGCTATAGGTGCACGTGTAGCCTTCGTCGCAAAGCGGCGACGTCTTCCGATCGGCGATGCCCAGTTCCAGCGAAGGAAGCAGATTGTCTTTACCGATCACCTTCGCGGCAATCTGGTCGGCGGTGATTCCCAGATACAGATCCGCGCCCTGGGTGCGCTTAGCGTGGCATCCGCTAAGGAAAGCGCCGGTCGCGCGCGAGTGATCCCCCGCGCCATCGTTCATGCGATCGGCGGAATGCAGTGCCAGCCCGGACAGGACGTTCACGCGCTCGCGAAACGGCTCCAGGGATTTCAATGTGGGAGAGAAAGCAAAGTCTTTCCCCGATCCGGCTGGCGTCCATGCGGCCATGTTGGCGCCATTCGGAATGTACATGAAACTTAGCCGCGGAATCGCCTTGCCAGGAGCGGCAAACGCCGGCGTCATCGAGTCGAGAAGCGGTAAAGCGAACGCGGCCCCAATCCCGCGCAGAAACGTCCGGCGCTCCAGTGCTTTCTTGGTTATGAACATCGGTATGCCTTCCTTTCCATCGTCATGAAATTAGTGACCGAGAGCAGCATTTAAGGAGCCCCCGTTTGACTTTCCTTGAGCCGAGCGCGACGGCACATCGTCCTGTGACATGCGCATCTGGAACGGCCGGCTGGACACGATGCTGCTCACCAGCGTCGAGAAGCGATAACCGTCCTTCTGGGCCGCGCGCATCGCGTCGCGGATTGCCGGCGCGTCGTACCAGTCGGCGCCTCTCCCCAATGCGAACGTCAGCAATTTCTCCGTCATGGTGTAAATAAACTGATCCGAGCGCTCCTCCAAAATGTGCCGAAGTCCCGCGACGCCGGTGAACTTGGTTCCATCCGGAAGCTGTGCCGATGGGTCGATCGCCTGCGGCGTCAGATCCGCGGGACCATTCTTCTCGACCGTTCTCCACGTGCCAGTGGCGTCGAAGTTTTCGAGCGCGAAACCCAGCGGATCCATGCGAACATGGCAACTCGCGCACGCCGGGTTCTTACGATGCTCCGACAAACGCTCGCGTACCGAGAGAACTTTCCCGCCCTCACCTGCTTCGGGCAACGCGGGGACCTCTGGCGGCGGAGGCGGTGGTGGGCTCCCCAAGAGCACGTCGAGAATCCATTTTCCGCGCAGCACGGGCGAGGTCCGATTCGGATACGAAGTGGCGGTGAGAATGCTTCCCTGTCCCAACAGCCCGCCCCGGATACCGTCGTTTACTTCTACTCTCCGGAACTGGTCGCCGTAGACGCCGGGAATTCCATAATGTTTGGCCAGGCGTTCGTTGACGAACGTATATTTCGCGTTCAGTAATTCCATCACGCTGCGATTCCCCAACAGCACGTTTTCCAGCAATAGCTCGGTCTCTTTGATGAATCCCTGCCGCAGGCTATCGTCGAAGTCGGTGAAGATCACGGGATCGGGGTGCGCACCCTCCGCTTCGGCCAGTTGCAGCCATTGCGCCCCGAAGTTGGTGACTAAGTTCCGCGCGCGAGGATCGGCGAGCATGCGCTTGACTTGACCTTGCAACACCGCGGGATTTCTTAACTGCCCCTGTTCCGCCGCAGCCAGCAACGGCTCATCCGGGATACTGCTCCACAGGAAGAAGGACAGGCGGGCGGCTAGCTCAAGATCGCTGATCCGGTACGGAGAATTCGCAGGTAAATGCGCAGGATCGCGCTCGATGCGAAACAGGAATGCCGGATCCATCAGCATGCGCCGGATCCCATTTGCGATTCCCGCTTCGAACGTCCCGTCCTTCCGGCCTTCGCCAAACGCGGTGGGCAGTTGATCCATGTCGCCACCGGTGATGGGACGGTGAAAGGCGCGATGCGCCAACGGCTCAAGAATCTTTCTTGCGCACGCGGTTTCGTCCGAGGAGATAACGGGCTGGCACGTCAGAATACGTCTCTTGCTTGGCGTATCGGGCGTTCCCCGCGGCTTGAAAGGACCCGCGACGAACACCGAATCGACTCCTAATAATCTTGGAGGGCCGCCCGTTCCGGACACGAACGGCTGCTGAACCTGGTCCGTCAGCGGTTCGAACCGGGTTAGAAAGGCGACGCTGATCCGTCGTTCGCCGGCCTTGACGGAGAGCCGTACTTCGAGCCCGGCGTCTGCGGTTGCTCTGCGCTGCTCATCCTCCAGGGCGGATAATTTTTTCGCGGGCTCATCGACGCGAGCCAATAACTCGTCCGACGTTTCCGTAAGCGGCTCCTTCACCGTCTTGGCCAGAGTGATGGCGAACAGCCCGACCCGAGCGCCGTCCAACTCGATTTCCAACCGCTGTGGCCGCTCCGGTTGCCCTTCGGCCGGGCTGTCGAGACCAAGGATGGCCAGCTCAACGCGCTGCAGCTTTACTCGGATCGTGTACTCGCCGTCTACCGGGAATCGATATGTGAAGGTAGTGCCGCCGCGTGTACCGAACGGCAGCCCCTCGATCCACTCCCGTTGCGGCACAGTGAAGTCGACATGGTGCGTGTACACATCGGCATCGACGCCGGAGGTCGGTCCCAACGCGGCCGTCGTGACTCGCTCAGCCACCGAGAGATAACGTTCCAGCAGCAGCGGAGACAGACCCAGGATGTCGCCATTGTTATCGAAACCGAAGCTGGTATCGTCTGGCGGCAGCAGCGACGCATCTCTAGGGCTAAGGTCGGCATGGAACAGATCATGAACCGAGTTCAGATATTCCGTCCGGTTCAGGCGATGCATCATCATCGGACGCCCGGGATTCGGGTGAGCCGCGGCGGCCTCGTCCAGCGCGGTTTCAAGGGAAGTCAAAAAAGCCTGAGTCGTCGCCTTATCCGGTTTGGGGGCCGAGGCTGGCGGCATCGCACCGCTGCCCACTTTGCGCACGACCTTTTCTAAGGCCTCGCCGCCCCGAGCGACGTCGGTCAGATTGACGTTGTCAAGCGACAACTGAGCAGTGCGCAGCTTGTCGTTATGACATGTGACGCAGTATTTATTCAGAAATGCGCGCTGCCCGGCCACAGCGCTTTCTTGGGGGCGCGGTTTAGCGTCCTGCGCCAAAGCGGCTGCGCCCAGCCACACCGGCAGCATCCCATATCCCAAAAATGTTCGAAACGGATTGGTCGGCCCTTGTTTTTCCATTCTCTCCCGGCAAAACGCCAAGGTCGTCAATCTGACTGAGATTGGTTTGGGGCAGACCTGACCCGAATATGAGTATACAGGATACGGTCAATACCCGGAATGACCCTTTTCGAGCAACCCGGTAACTGTGCTGATAATCAATTGTCCGTCGGCTTCTGCTCGATGTGATCGATTACCAGAACCTGCGCATTGCGCTTCTGCTTTTCCAGCTTTAGGCCGAGTTGCTTTTCAATGGCCTCGAACAGCGACACGCTACCGCTTGGGTCCGACGCCTGAGGCGCATTATTCGAGATCTGCCCCGCAGACTCCCCGCCTCGGCCTCCGCCTTCGTTTCCGGGTCCGCCTCCGCCCCGGCCGGCGTTTGCCGCGATCCGATCCAAACCGGCCGCGCTGAAGCTCAGGGTAAAATCCCAGGAGCCTTCGAGCCCAGTGGAATCCAGGACTGGCGTGTGAATATAGCCTGGGGCAATGGACTGAAGCTTTTCCGCAAACTGCGCCATAGTCATGTTCTGACACGTCACCAGGCGCGATAGCATCGGATTTTTTTCTCGCGGATCTTTCCCATCGGCGCCAGGACCCTCCGTGAATCGGGTGCGACTTGTCGGATCCGCCTTCTTGAGTTTCGGCTTCACGGCTACGAGAGTATACGCATTCACCGGCCGCTCTTCCATGTGGGCAGCCAGCTTAAAGCGATCTTTGATGAGACTTTGGAGCATCGTCCACAGCGTGTCAATGTCGATTTGCGGTCCCGCTCCCGGCCCCGCGGTGGTGGATACCTTAGCGACAATATCGAAGCGGTCCGCCTCCAGCCATTTCGGCGCTCCTATCAACATCTCGTCGGTAACATTCCAGGCTTGTTCGATCAGAAATTTCAGCGTGGCGCCCGCGATATTTACACGTCCGCCCGGCTGAATCTGGATTCCCATGCGCTTGAAATCCGGATTGGTCGGCTTAACATCTGCCACTTCGAACTCCGTTGGAGCCTCGGGTTCGCCGAGCCTTTTCTTAATATCAGCCAGATTGTCCGTCGGCTTCTGATTGACGGCATCCACCATAATTACCGGCAGTGGAACTTTGATCGGATCGAGCTTAAGTCCGAGCTGCTTCTCGATAGCGTCCATCAGCGTGATCGAAGCGCCCATCGCGGGAGGGACTCGGGG
>DATGGL010000089.1:0-20799 GCA_035308605.1 Bryobacteraceae bacterium | reverse complement strand
CGCAGATGCGCCTAAAAGGTCGCGTGAAGGTGGGCGCTGATGCCGACCTCGCCGTGTTCGACCCGGCAACGGTCATCGATAAGGCAACCTTTGAGAAACCGCGGCAAAACTCGGAGGGTTTCCGTTACGTCCTCGTCGGTGGCACGTTCGTAGTACGGGACGGCAAGTTGAGGCCCGAGGCTCACCCGGGCCAGGCAATTAAAGCGCGTTGAGCGGCGGCTTTACGATCCCGCTCGCGAGTCCATCGTCACCACCAGCGCGGTAGTCCGCTTCGCGCCGATTCTCCTATATCCATGCGGCACGGAAGAATCGAAATAGATCGAATCGCCTTCGGGCAGCTCATGTGTGTCTTCTCCTACGTGCAGTTCCAGCTTGCCCGATAAAACGTAAAGCAATTCGACGCCAGGGTGCTCGTGAAAACGGGCATCCTTTTCCTCGATCGCCTCAAACTCGGCCAGATAGGAACTTAACGCGCGATTCGGCACCGGGAAGTCCAGGCTTTCAAAGAAATAGCTGACTTTACGGACGTCCGGTGAATCGGGAAAACGAAGACGGTCCTTCTTGCGGACGACCGCCACCACCGGCTTGGGTTCCGCGTTGAAGAAATACTCCAGGCCGACGCTGAAGACCATGGCGATGCGCAAGAGCGTCGGCAACGTCGGGTGCATCACGTCCCGCTCCAGCTTCGAGAGAAGTGCGGGGGATAGACCGGTGTGTCTACCTAACTCTACCAGCCCCATGCTTTTGCGCAGCCGGAGACGCCGCAGCTTGCTCCCGATCGCGTAGGTCTTTAGTCCGTTTGTGATGGTGTCAGACGCCATTGTGAAGGTTGTTTTCCTCTCAGTGCCGGTTCGCGCGATGTTTTTTCCGCGCAGGAAAGGCAGTTCGCATCGATTCTTTAAAGTAAAACACTTTTTCCTTAAGATCAAATTGTGACTGACAGAGTCAGCCACTCGAAAAGCAAAGGGAGCGTGAAGCAATATGAAGAAACTTGACGTAGCCGCTGCCGCGTTGGTCATCATCGGCGCGGTGAACTGGGGATTGGCGGGCGCCTTCCATCTGGATCTTGTGGCGGCCGTTTTCGGGATGAAATTTGGCGAAACCTCCGCGCTCAGCACGGTGGTTTACAGCCTGGTGGGTCTGGCGGGATTGTATCAGGCACTGACCTGGAAATCGATACAGCGGCGGTGGCACGGCGATATCGCCGCCGCCCGTGCGTAGAGTCTCGCCGACCAATTATTCAATAAAGAAGGAGAGAAAAATGACACAATATTTACCCGTTTTACTAGCAGGCGTCTTGGCGATGACGGTTGCTGCATCCACCGCGTCCGCGGCCGACATCGTCGATACTGCGATTGCCGGAAATTTCAACACGCTGGTCGCCGCGGTGAAAGCCGCGGGGCTGGTGGAAACCCTCAAAGGTCCCGGCCCGTTCACCGTGTTCGCCCCCACCGATGAGGCCTTCGCAAAGTTGCCTCCCGGCACGCTCGAAAGCCTGCTCAAGCCTGAAAACAAGGCGAAGCTCCAGAGCATTCTGACGTATCACGTCGTGGCGGGCAAGGTAATGGCGAAGGACGTGGTGAAGTTGCACACGGCCAAGACGGTTCAGGGCCAGAACATCGCCATCAAAACCATGAATGGAGGCGTCATGGTGGACGGCGCGCATGTGACCAAGACGGATATCATCGCGTCTAACGGCGTGATCCACGTCATCGACGCTGTGATTCTGCCGAAGTAGGATTCATCTCCGACCCATCTGCTGACCGGCGCAACTGGACAAAATCTAGGGGCGCATTTTAAGACGCCTCTACCTCAAAGAGGGCGAAGCCGGTCAGCGGCTTCGGGCAGGAAATTTCAATCGACTTTTCATGACCACGTACACACTCGAGCGTCAATTGTGGGTTCCCAATCCCCTGCCCGTCGTTTTCGCCTTTTTCTCACGGGCCGAGAATCTGCAGCAAATCACTCCGCCGTGGATGCAATTCCGGATTCTCACGCCGCCGCCTATCGACATGAAGCAAGGGGCGACCATCGCCTACGCGTTGCGCGTTCGCGGGATTCCCGTGCGATGGCTAACGGAAATCACCTACTGGAATCCACCCTTCGAGTTTATCGATGACCAGGCCAAGGGTCCCTATAAGTTTTGGCGCCATACGCATCGATTTTCAGAGGTTGCGGGTGGAACCCTGATCGTGGACATGGTCGAATATGCTCTGCCGCTCGGAGTGATTGGCCGGTTGGTCCATCGCCTTCAGGTGGCTCAGGATATTGCAAAGATTTTCGACTACCGTGCAAAACGCGTCCAGGCGCTGCTGTCCTAAAGGACGAAAAGGCGAGCTAGTTCTCCTTGAGTCCGATCCCGGTTTCCCCTCTTTTTGGCGGAAGGTGATCCGGTTCGAACGCTGGGACTCCTGGCGCAGCGTAGTAAACGACGCCATCCGACGCTTTTTGCTTGTGCGCAATGCGGCCGAGCACCGAGTGAAGTACGGCCATAGGATTCGCGTACGGTTTCAGGTCGATCCCGCCGGCGAACAAAAGGGCCCTGATCTCGCTAGCGCTTAACCAGCGTGGGTTCTTCGCCAGCAATTCCCGGCAGATCTGCGTAAGCCCGGCTTGCACCGCTTCGGTCCCTGGATCTTCCTCGATCAACGGGCGAACTGCATCCATGTATTTTTGAAGCTGCTCAAGGCGGTGTCGGATCCAGGACAGCCTGGCCTCAATCTCCCGCCCTTCCTGTTGAAGGCGGGTGACTTCTTCCTGTGCCACACCGTAAGACTGCTCGTGTGGATTCCTGTAAGTAAAAGACATAGAAACTTATTTACCTAACAACTAACAATTCGACACATCGTGTATAAACTTTATGGACTAAGATATTATACAATCTACGACACGAAGAAAAAACGTGAAGAGGACGTGAAGAGAAAGATGCACACTGCCGAACGTACTAGTGGATGCATCCGTAGAGTACTGCTGTTACTATAGAGGCAAGTGGCAAGCGAAACGGTAGAAATCAGCGCCGCGCAGGTTCGCCGCCGAATCGACCGGGCGTATTTCGAATTGATGGCAATCGCGGTATCCGACGTGGAGTCGGCGCACGGATTTGCCACGGGAAAGCGCCTGCCTTCTGTACCCACGCTCGCGATCTACGACAGCGTCGTCCGAGCCCTTGAAGCTCAAGCAGACGCTGAAGCTGCCAGACCCAAGAGTCTCAATTCACGCAACTTCTCACGACCGGAAATCGTGTCAACGCCTCCTCTTGCCGCTGAGCAAGAGCAGAGCGATTGACGCACCCAGGACCAAGACAGCTACGACAACAATCCGAAGCGGATTCAGATACACAGCCGCCTCGCCTGGAAAGCCCATTCCTGGCAATGAAGACGCTCCTCTATGCAGCACCGTTTCTGTGCTCGGGTACTGACCCGGATCACGCCACCTTCTGCGCGGCTGCGATCTCCTCCGCACTGTACCGGTAGACACGAAAGACATTGTTCATCTGAGCCTTAGGTGCGGCCGTGGCCGGGCCAAAGTGTGGGTTCACGTATTCCCACACCACATCCCCTTCAGTGGTGACTTCGAAAAATCTCCCGTATAGCCCTTCGTTGATCAGCGTGTTGCCGTTGGGTAGACGCTGGGCGTTCGAGACCCGGCTGCTGAAGAAGAAGTGATTGCTCCCCGGACCAGAGCCATCCTGATATTTCCAAACGACTTCCTTGGTGCCAGGGTTGATTTCCAGAACCCGGGAAAAGGGTTGGACGCCAGTGTCTGCCCGGAATGGACCGTTGTCGAATAGGAGAATGTTGCCGTTTCGCAGAGGTGTGGGTGCGTGCTGGCCGGCTAAGGGCGGCGCACCCAGCTTCCAGTCAATCGCTCCGGTCTGGCGGTTGATCCGTACAACCGTCGAGATATTGCGAAAGCTTAAAAGGATGTTCCCGTCCGGCAGTTCCGCGATCCCGTTGCCATGCGTCCATTCCGAGCGACTGTCGCTGGGCGAGGTAATCGGGTATGCGGCCGGATCCATGTGCTCCCAGGTCCGCCACTCCCAGACCTTCTTCCCGTCCGTGGTCCTTTCCTCGAGGTAGTCGCCGCCGATCTTACCCTCGTGCTCGCTACCCGCCAAGCCGCCCTTCACTTGTTTCGCGATATCCGCGGGAAGATCCGTTGAGCACAGCAGCAGCACGTTGCCGTTCCGCAGTAGCCGCCCATCATGGTGATGATCGGGCTGCTTGATTTCCCAGAGGACCTTCCCGTTCCAGTCCGCCTCCATCACTGCACCTCCCATGAACGGAGACTTGCCTAAAAAGGTCTCGTTCGGGATTTGGCCGTTGTAGAGCAGCGTTCCCTTCTCTGTCAGGTATCCGTACAGCCCCGGCGGATAAGGCATCTTCCAGGTGTGGGTCACGTTTCCCTGAATATCGATCAGGTAGACCATGCCGCCTCCGGTGCTGGGCGCGAACAGGGTGAAGCCCGGAGATGCTCGCTGCGGGTCGTAGCCGCGGAACCCTACGCCGCGGCGCCTGATCGTGTTCGGATCGATGCCTGGAGAAGCCGGCGAAGCGAGAGCGGACGACTTCATGGTTTGATAGGCGGCAACCGCGCCTCCGCCTACGAGCAATCCGGCGCCGGCAGCAACGATGAACTGCCGTCGGCTTACTTCCGGGGAATCGGCCATTTGCGTTGTCTCCTTTGTCGAAACATCAAAATTTGCCCAGGCCTAAGATACACTAGATGCCGTCGCAGGAAGCAAGGAGCCATGGGCATGCTGCTAAATCGCCTTGTCATGTCATCTCAATCCGCGACGTTCACGCGCCGCCAACATGTTCAAACCCTGGCTTCCGGCCTGCTGTATGCCGGGATGGCCGACCCGGCTCGCGCGGCGAACAACGATGTTGTTTACGGCCAAAGCACAATCCCATCGGGGATTCGTTCGCAGTTTGTAGATAACATCAACGGCCTCAGAGTCCACGTGTTGGAGGCCGGCTTCGAGCAACGCGACCGGCCGTGCATCCTGTTACTGCATGGTTTCCCGGAGCTCGCATATAGCTGGAGAAAAGTGATGCCCAAGCTGGCTTCGGCGGGATACCACGTGGTCGCCCCGGACCAGAGGGGGTTCGGACGCACGTCCGGATGGGATTCTAATTACGACTGCGATCTGAGTTCCTTCAGCATGCTCAACATGGTCCGCGACGCTTTGGGACTCGTTTCGGCGCTCGGCTACCGGTCTGTTTCGGTAGTGGGGCACGACGCCGGATCACCGGTTGCAGCCTGGTGTGCTTTGACTCGGCCTGACGTGTTCCGCGCCGTCACGATGATGAGCGCCCCATTCGCAGGCGCGCCGTCGCTGCCCTTTAACACCGCTAATGAAGTACCCGCTGCGGCTTCGGGCCTGAACATCGACGAGCAGCTCGCTGCCCTGCCCCGCCCGCGGAAGTATTATCAGCGTTACTACACCACTCGCGAGGCCGACAAAAATATGCGGAATTGTCCGCAAGGTCTGCACGCGTTCTTTCGTGCCTACTATCACTACAAGAGCGCGGACTGGAAACAAAACAAGCCGCACCCACTGAAGGCGCGTACCGCGGAAGAGATGGCGCAGATGCCGACTTATTACGTCATGGACTTGGCCAAGGGCATGGCCGAGACTGTTGCCGTGGAGATGCCGTCCGCGGCTCAAATTGCAGCGTGCGAATGGCTTACCGAAGAAGAAGTGGACGTGTACGCGGGAGAGTATGGAAGGACGGGGTTCCAGGGCGGACTGAACGGATACCGGCGGGGCGCGGATGCGAAGCTCAATGCGGAGTTGCAAATCTTTTCCGGACGGACCATTGATGTGCCGTCCTGTTTCATCGCGGGCAAGAGTGACTGGGGAGTCTACCAGACGCCCGGCGCGGTCGAGAGGATGCGGAGCAGCGCATGCACGAAGATGGTTGGCTTTCATCTGGTGGACGGCGCGGGACATTGGGTGCAGCAGGAGCAGCCGGAGCAAGTGAGCAAATTAATCCTAGAGTTTCTGAAGCGCCCGGCTTAATCTCAGAATTCTTCGTGATAGGATTCGCATTATGAATCGCAGATCGTTTCTGGCCTCGCCGGTGTTGGCCGCCCCAGCGTTGACAGGACTCGCTCCCGCCGTTTTTGCGGCAGGCGATCCCGGGCCGGTCATTGCAACGGGCGATGGAATTCCTCACAGTCCGCAGGAATACGCGGAGCTGCTGAAAAAACTCTCTGGCGGCATCGCGCCGGATTCTTACTCCCGGGAAGGCGTGGTCGCAACGCTCGAGGCCAAGGTCGCTGCCGCGCTCGGCAAGGAAGCTGCCGTCTGGCTGCCGACGGGAACGTTGGCGAACCACCTCGCCATACGAATCCTCGCGGGCGACAAACGCCGGGTGCTGGTCCAGCTCGAGTGTCATTTATTCAATGACTGCGGCGATTGCTGCCAGACCCTCAGCGGACTCCACTTGGTTCCGCTCGCGCAAGGGAAAGCCACGTTCACGGCCGAGGAGGTCGAAGACGAACTGAAGCGAGCCGACTCGGGGCGCGTTTCGGTGCCGATTGGAGCGCTACAAATTGAAACGCCGGTCCGCCGTAAGAATGGCGAGGCGTTTGACGTCGCCGAGATGCGACGAGTCGTCGCATGGGCGCGCGGCCGTAAGATTGGGCTGCATCTGGACGGCGCGCGTCTGTATCTCGCCGCCGCCCACGCGAAGACGACGGTGCGCGAATATGCAGCGATGTTCGACACGGTGTACATTTCGATGTACAAGTATTTCAATGCGGCTAGCGGAGCGATCCTGGCAGGCCCTAAGAGTTTGCTTGAAGATTTGTATCAGACGCGGCGCATGTTCGGCGGCGGATTGAATCACGTGTGGCCATTCGCCGCCGTGGCGCTGCACTTTTTCGACGGGTTTGAAGAGCGGTATCGCGATGCGGTCGCGGTCTCGGAACACGTGATCTCAGCGTTAGAGCCGGACAAGCGTTTCGAGGTCCGCCGGGTGCCGAACGGGACCAACATATTTAGTTTGCGCGTAAAGAGCGTCGACGCAGTCACATTCCGGAAACGCGCGCAAGACGCCGGACTTCGCATAGGAGAACCCCGCGACGGGTGGTTCACACTGGGCGTGAACGAGACCTGGAACCGTGCGTCATCGGGCGAGATCGTGGATCGTTTTCGAAAGAGTCTTGGGTAAGTCTCGACCAGTGTGAATGGCCGGTCACGCGCTGTTCCCCGAGCGGCGTTGGTTCGCTTATAGTAGAGGAAACTATGTCCCTACGCATCAATGACACGGCCCCAAACTTTACCGCTGAGACCACCCAAGGTACGATCGATTTTCACGAGTGGATCGGCGACGGCTGGGCGATTTTGTTTTCGCACCCGAAAGATTTCACGCCCGTCTGTACGACGGAACTGGGCTACATGGCCGGACTTCAGCCGGAATTTGCAAAGCGAAACTGCAAAGTCATCGGCCTCAGCGTTGACCCTGTGAGCAGCCACGGCAAGTGGGCCGCTGACATCGAGGAAACGCAGGGTCACAAGGTGAATTATCCCATGATTGGCGATCCGGAACTGAAGATCGCGAAGCTCTACGATATGCTGCCCGCCGACGCCGGCGACACCTCCGAAGGCCGCACGGCGGCAACAAACGCGACCGTTCGAACGGTGTTCGTAGTCGGGCCTGACAAGAAAATCAAGCTGATGCTCAGCTATCCCATGAGCACGGGCCGCAACTTCGATGAAGTCCTCCGGGTCGTCGATTCGATGCAACTGACGGCGAAGCACAAAGTCGCGACGCCCGTGAACTGGAAGTCGGGCGAGGACGTGATCATTTTGCCTGCGGTGTCGGAAGAAGAAGCAAAACAGAAATATCCCGACGGCTGGAAGGCTCCGCGCCCGTACTTGCGTATTGTTCCGCAACCCAAATAACGAAGCGCTGTATGACGTCTTCAGCAATCTGCGCCGTGGGATTTGTGATGGCGATGGCGAGTCTTCCCCTCCCCGCGCATCATGCATTTTCGGCGGAGTTTGATAGCTCGAAGCCGGTCACGTTAGAGGGAGTTGTAACGCGGATCGAGTGGGAAAATCCGCACGTGTACTTCTTCATCGATGTGAAAGACACGAACGGGCCGGTCAACTGGAAGTGCGAAACCAGCGGGCCGAACAAGTTGACGCGGCTCGGTTGGAATCACGATTCCATGAAGGCTGGCGACAAGGTCGTGGTTCACGGCTTTCTCGCTAGACATGCAGCCAATTTGGTGGATGGCCGCCAGGTCACTTTGGCGGACGGCCGCAAAATCCTGTCGGGAGCCGCCTACTGATGAAACTTCTGTCGCTGGCGGCTTTATGGACTTGCGGATTCGTCGCCGTAGCGGTTTACGGCCAAACATCGGCCACCCCGGGATCGCAGCCGAGTCGTCCGCCGGGATGGCCTTCGCGCGTGACCATAGACGGCCAACCCATCGAGAGGCGTCCGCCGGAAAAAAGCGATAACGAACCGGCATTCCCCGAACAGACGCGGGCGCCGTATCACGCGTCGGTCCCCTACCAGGTGACGACGCTGATCGATAATCTGCCCGCACCCTGGAGCCTCGCATTCCTTCCGGATGGAAAAATTCTCCTGACCGAAAGGCTCCCCGGCAGCATACGCATTCTCGACACGAAAGGCCTGCTTTCAGCGCCGGTGGCCGGCGTGGCAGAGCTGAAGTCGCCGGCAGCAAAAGATGTCGGTCTGCTCGATGTGGTGCTGGATCCGCATTTCGCGGCCAACCGCCAGATCTTCTTCACGTTTTTCGATTACGTCGATAACACCAATAGCAATACATATGTGGTGCGCGCCAAGCTAGACGAGGCCAAATGCTCGTTGACTGACGCTAAAGTCATCTTCCGAGCCCAGCCCGCGATGCCGTCCAAACGGCTGGGTGGGAAAACCGGAGGCCGCATCGCAATCGCGAAGGATGGCAGTCTGTTTGTGACCTTCGGCGACCGGTCGGATTCACCGCCGTGGGATGTCGCACAGCGCCTGGACAACGATCTCGGAAAGATTATTCACATCACACCCGACGGGGCGCCTTCGCCGGATAATCCGTTCCTTGGAAAACCGGGTGTTCTTCCCGAGATCTGGGCGTACGGCACGCGAAACGCGGAGGGCCTGGCATTCGACCCGAAAACCGGCCGCCTATGGGAAACCGAACATGGTCCCCGGGGCGGCGACGAGTTGAACATCATTGAGAAGGGAAAGAATTACGGGTGGCCCGTGATCGTGCACGGCATCGATTATCCGGGAACGGCGATCGGCGAGGGTATCACGCACAAAGAAGGCATGGAGGAGCCCGTCTACTACTGGGACCCGGTCATCGCGCCTTCTGGCCTCGCGTTCTATAGCGGCACGTTGTTTCCGCAATGGCAGGGCAGCGTCTTCGTTGGCGGCCTGCGCGGCATGATGCTCAGCCGTCTGACGATCGTAAATGACAAGGTCGTGGCGGAAGAGCCTCTGCTCGCGGATCTGCGCGCCCGGATCCGCGATGTGCGCGTCGGACCCGACGGCGCTGTTTACGTGCTCACCGACAGCGGAACAGCCTCGATATCGCCAGTAACGCCGCCGACAAGTAAGCTCTTGAAGCTCACACCCAAATAGCTGGCTCGCTGTTTCCGTGCACATCCGCTGATCGCGGCCGTTCCTATTTGCTAGATTGGGTCCGACAGATGAAATCGACCACGTCGATAAAATCCGCGACGTCGACAAAATCCGCGATCACGGTAATTCCTAGCGGGAAGCCATTGGCAGCGGAGATTCGAGGAGCCGATCTATGTGCGATCGCGGCCGATGATTTCGCGGCGATTCTAAGAGCCTGGAATGATCACTCCGTGCTGTTGTTCCGGGGCCAGCAGCTTACCGATGACCAACTGATCGCCTTCAGCCGCCGCTTCGGCGAGCTCGACTGGGCGCCCGTTCAGGAAACCGGACGCCGTTTCGTCGAAGGATATCCGGAGATCTACGTGGTTTCGAACGTGATGGTGAATGGCGAGCCGATCGGCAGCTTGGGCGCCGGCGAAGCCGCCTGGCACACGGATATGTCGTATCTGGAAGATCCCCCAAAAGCGAGCATGCTGTACGCGCTGGAAGTTCCTGCGTCGGGCGGCAATACATATTTTTGCGGGATGTACCATGCGTATGACTCGCTGTCGGACTCGCTCAAAACCCGCATAGACGGGCTATTTGTTAAGCACGACGGAACATACAATAGCGGCGGATTCCTCCGCCAGGGCGTAGCGGCCGTTGACGATCCTCTGACTTCGCCGGGCGCTTCCCATCCTCTGGTCTGCACACATCCGGAAACCAGACGTCGCGCGCTCTATCTGGGAAGACGGCGAAACGCTTACATTCAAGGTCTACCGCTTGCGGAGTCCGAAGCGCTGCTCGACGAACTTTGGTCCGTTGCCACCCGCGAAGAATTCACGTGGCACAACGAATGGCAGGTGGGCGACGTCGTCCTATGGGACAATCGCTGCACGATGCATCGCCGCGACGCATTCGAGCCTGATTCGCGGCGTGTTCTGCATCGGACGCAGATCAAGGGCGAAACGCGCCCGTCGGCGTGAAGAGCACCCGCACCTTCACCGCTCCGAACGTGGTTCTCGCGCTGCTGTGCGCGATGTACTTTCTGTATTTCGTTGACCGCGTGAGCCTGTCGACAGTAGCGCCGCTGATCAAGGTAGATCTAAAGATCACTAACACGCAGCTCGGGCTGGCGTTCTCGGCATTTGCGATTCCGTACGCCTTCTTTCAACTGATTGGTGGTTGGATCGGCGACCGGTTGGGTCCGCGGCTGACGTTGACAATATGCTGCGCGATCATCGGCATGTCGACGATCCTCACGGGTGCAGCCACCGGAATCGTGTCGCTATTTCTGCTGCGGCTGGCGCTCGGATTCGGCGAAGGGGCAGGCTTCCCCACGGCCACGCGCGCGATGGCCAGTTGGACGCCGCAGGGTAACTGGGGATTCGCGCAAGGCATCGTGCATTCGTTCGGACGGATCGGTAACGCGGTAACACCACCGATCGTGGCCGGCCTGCTCGTGTTCTCCTCGTGGCGAGTCTCGTTCATGATTCTTGGCGCGGCGAGCCTGTTATGGCTGATCGTGTGGGCCTGGTATTTCCGGAACGATCCGCGCGAGCACTCTACTGTTACCTCAGCCGATCTCGACACATTGCCAGTTCGCGCCAGTGGATCGGCGCGCACGACTCCATGGCTGCGGCTGGCCCGGCATATGATGCCGGTGACCATCGTGGACTTCTGCTACGGCTGGACCCTCTGGCTATTCTTGACCTGGATCCCGGCGTTCTTTTTTGAGAATTACCATCAGAACGTGCAGACATCGGCGCTATTTTCCGGCGGCGTTCTTCTGGCGGGCGTGATCGGCGACACCTTGGGCGGGGTTGTGAGCGACCAGCTCTTGCGGAAGACGGGAAGCCTGGCGATCGCGCGGCGCGGCGTGATTGTGGCCGGATTCCTGGGCGCATTCGTTTTTCTGATCCCGGTGGTGCTGATTCATAACCTGACGGTTGCCGCCGTCAGCCTGGGGCTCGCGTTCTTTTTTGCGGAGCTGATCGTCGGGCCCATCTGGTCAGTCCCCATGGACATCGCGCCACGCTACGCGGGCACCGCCAGCGGAATGATGAACTTCGGTTTTGGGCTCGCCGGCCTGATTTCTCCGTCGAGCTTCGGCTACCTGGTGGATCGCACCGGAAGCTGGGTGGCGCCCTTCATCGGCTCGATCTTACTGCTGTTGCTGGGCGCTGTTCTGGCTTGGCGGCTGCGGCCGGATCACGCCTTCGAGGAGGAGCCGGCGCGAAGCCCTGAGGAACGAACGATTCCGCAGTTGTGATCCTCGATCGTCTAAGGTGATCTCCGCCGAAACGATTCGCAGGTAAATATCATCTCCCCGGGAGTAGGTTCCGGCAACGCTTTAGCCAGGTGTTCGAATTGTCGTGACGAGGGAAAGGACAACCGGATGTTCATACGAATGCTCATTCTGACTGTGATGATCGCGGCCTCTGGGCTCGCGCAAACCACCAACAATTACGTATTACCAACGGGAACCGTCTGCAACGGCGGAGTGGAAAACTGCTACTACGAAATCGCCAACGGGGCCCAGAGCGGCGTGTTCGAAGCCGGCGGGTATTGGACCCAGTTCGACTATCGCGCATATCCGGGACAGAACCCCGGCTACAACGCAGACTACTGCCAGGGGACCGCCGTCTGGACGGTGGCAGACACGGACTTGGGGCCGACCGCAAAATTCTACACAATGGATTGCCAGGCGCAAGACTTGCACGGAGTGCCGTCCATCCTGCACGCGGAGATTCACACGCACAGTTACGTGGCCACCTACGCATGCGGCGGCCGAGTGAGAACTATTTGCCACCAAACGCGCTGGGCAATTGATGATGGATCCTTTCTGGCGATCACTAAATAGGTGCGCCAGCGCGACTGTCGCCGTTTCGCGCGATTGATGTAAACTCGCTTCGGGTGGGGAGCATACGCGCCCCCCGAGGAGGAGACACATGAGCGCGTCCAGTGAACGTCGCGATCTTGGCATGCACCGGCCTATCGCGCGCCGGGACTTTTTGAATGGCGTCGCCGTCGGTCTTGCCGCGGCCTCGACCGCCGGCGGTCAAGCTACGGGCGCGGCACAAAACGGCAATCCTCCGTCGCGCACCGGGCTGCGCGGCAACTATCCGGCTGCGGTGGACCCGTTCGATACCATTCGTCAGGGAAAGTATTCCCGCTTCCCCGTCGCCGATCGCGACATTCAAGAAGAGTACGATCTCGTGATCGTAGGCGGCGGAATTTCCGGTCTCGCGGCAGCTCATTTCTATCGGACGGCTCTGGGTCCGAAGCAGCGCATTCTGATTCTCGACAATCATGACGATTTCGGCGGGCACGCCAAGCGTAATGAATTCCACCATGGCGGCCGTTCGTACATCGGCTGTGGCGGAACGCTCGGCATCTCGACTCCGTATCCGTATAGCTATGCCGCGAAAGCCCTGGTCCGGGAACTCGGCATCGACGTCGAGCGGAACGCAGAGTTTCTGAATCGCGACCTGGAAGAGAAGTACAAACTCACCACCGGAACATTTTTCGATCGCGAGCATTTCGGGCAGGACCGCCTGGTAACCGGAAATCCGCGCATGCCGGACTTCTTTAAGAATGCGCCCTTGAGCGAAGCCGCCCGAAAAGATCTCATCCGTTTGCACGGAAAAAATCCGGATTACCTGCACGGTCTGGGCGAAGAAGAGAAACGAGCCCGGCTGGCTCGCATGAGTTATCAGGATTATCTTCTGAATATCGCCAAAGTGACGCCCGAGGCCATTCCATTTTTCCTGGGCGCGGGCGGCCGCAACAACAAGCGCGTGGATACGACGCCGGCTCTCGAAGCAGCCGAGCGCGGCTCTGCCGGCTTCGATGGCCTGGGTCTGAAATTCGAGGAACGCTTTAGCGAGGTTGCGTACCGGTTTCATTTTCCCGACGGCAACGCGTCGCTTGCACGCCTGCTGATGGCAAGGCTGATTCCATCCTCCATGCCTCCCCATCAATCGATGAACACCGTTCTCCAAGCTCCATTCGCCTACGAGCGCCTCGATGAAGCGGGTTCCAACGTCCGCCTCCGCTTAAGCAGCCCCGTGGTGCGCGTCGAGCACGATGGGGAGCCAGGACGTTCCGTGCGCATTGCGTACCTGAACGGAGGCAATGTACGCGCGGTTCGGGGACGATACTGCATCCTGGCTTGCTATAACGCGCTGATCCCTTCTTTAATACCTGAAATTCCGGATCGCCAGAAGGAAGCGCTCGCGTACGGCGTCAAAGTGCCGATGATGTACACAAATCTTCTGATCCGCCGCTGGACCGCGTGGCAGAAACTGGGCGTGTCACGGATCAGCGCGCCGGGCATGTATCATCCCAGCTCCAATCTCGATCCGGGCACAACGGTCGGAGGATACCGCGGGTTCACTTCGCCCGAGGAACCGATCATCGTTCACATGGTGCGGAATCCCAATAAGCCCGGCCTGCCGAGAAAAGAACAGAATCGCGCCGGCCAACAGGAACTTCTCGCGACCAGCTTCGAGGAATTCGAATTGAAGATTCGACAGCAGCTCGGGCGCATGTTGAGTGTGGGCGGTTTTGATCCCGCCGAAGATATTCTTGCCATCACCGTGAATCGCTGGCCGTATGGGTACTCTTACACGTACGACTCACTCGGCGATCCCGATGTGCCGCCGGAGCAGCGCCCGCACGTCCTCGGGCGACAGCGCTTTGGCCGTGTCACAATAGCCAACTCAGACGCAGGCGCCGCGGCGTTTACGAATCAGGCGATCGACGAGGCCAATCGTGCCGTTGAAGAATTGCTTCTGATCCAAGGCCTGACGTAAAAAACAAAAACGGTCGGCACTGTACTCAAGTCTCTAGGGGGAGTTCAAGAGTCGCTTGGCCGACCGCGTCTGCTAAGCAGATTACGTTGCGCACGCGAATTGGTCAATATGCTTGTAGGCCATTGTCCTTTCGGCAATGTTGAAACGTGTCATCTGCGAGGGCTATGCTGAATGGCATTATTGACACAACATTTGTTCCCCGTTACGATTTAGCAACGAATCTAACGAGGAGTCTCTACACAGGTGAAGTGCCCATGTTGCGCCGTTCTTTCTATAGCCGCGTTTGCTCTGTTGCCAATATCCGTTGCACGAGCTCAGACTCTCAAGGGAACTATCCTTGGGACGGTTGCCGATGTGACGCATGCGGTGATCCCCAACGTTCCCGTTAATATTACTGAAGTCAATACAAACTTCCATCGCACCGAGACGACGAACGAGAGCGGCTTCTTCGCATTTGCCAATCTCGATCCCGGTGCATATCGCATCGATATCGAACAAAGCGGATTTCGTAAATACGCGCGCACGGGCATCGCGTTAGACGCCAACTCAACGATTCGCGTCGACGTCGAGCTCGCGACGGGCGACGTTACGCAATCGGTCGAGGTCACTTCCGAGGGCGCCGTTCTGCAAACCGATCGCGCGGATACCGGCGGCAAAATCGAGAGCCAGCAACTGAACACGTTGCCGATGCTCAACAACCGCAATTATCAGAACAGCATCATGTTGGTACCCGGCGCTTCAGCCGGCTATCGTTCGAACTCTCCGTTCTTTAACTCGCAGGAGTCGCTACAGGTTCCCGTCAACGGACTGGACCGCTTGAACAACTTCATGATCGAGGGGCTCGACAACAACATCGAGCAGAACAACAACCTCACGGCGATTGTGCTGCCCGCCGACGCCATTGCCGCGGTCGACGTCAGCACGTCCGCCTACGATCCGGAGCTTGGCCGCGCAGGCGGCGCTACCGTCAACGTGATCATGAAATCCGGAACCAACGCGTTTCATGGCAGCCTTTTCGAATATCACAGCGACAGCGATCTGCAAGCCAGGAATTGGGGGACCAACAGTGTTCCGCACGGAGTGCACAACCAATTCGGCGCTTCGGCCGGCGGTCACATCAAGAGAGATAAGCTGTTTTACTTCGCCGATTTTCAGAGCAGCCGCGACTTAGTCGGCCAGCTCGCCACGCCGACCATTCCGACCATGGCAATGCGCCAGGGCGACTTTTCGGCGTCGCCGACGACGATCTACGATCCGAACACAGGAAATCTCGCTACCGGCGCGGGGCGTACACCGTTTCCAAACCAGCAAATTCCGCTGACTCGCATCAGCCCGATTTTCCAGCAGTACATGAGCTTCCTGCCGGCGCCGACACTTCCCGGCCTTACTCAGAACATCAATCTCGCGACGGATCAAACCAAGAACATTGACGCCTTCGACGTGAAGATCGACTACGTCATCAGCTCCAATGACAAGATGTTTGTCCGCTACAGCCTCTCTCACATCAACGTCACGAATCCGGGTTTGTACGGACCGGGCTTGGGGATTTACGGAGGACCGTCCAACGGCGGATTTGACGCAACCGGACCATCGCTCAATCAGAGCCCCGGTGTGAACTACAACCACATCTTCAGCCCGACGCTCCTCACCGAATTCCGCGCCGGCATCGTTCGGAACCGCAACAATGCCACCAATGTGGACACGGGTACGAACCTGTCCCAGAAACTCGGGATACCGAACGGCAACCTCGGCGATGCGTGGACCAGCGGTCTGGCGGAAATATTCGTGAACGGTTACGACACGCCCATGATCGGCATCAACGGATGCCTGCCGTGGCGGCGTTCTTCGACCAATTTCGAGATCGCGAACAACTGGAACAAGATCAAAGGCAACCACATCATCAAGTGGGGCTTCGACGGCCGTTACGAGCAGTATTTCCTGCTGCAGACCGCGACCTTCAGCCCGCGCGGCCGTTTCACGTTCACGCAGGGACCCACTTCGCTTCCAGGAAACAACAACGTCGGCCAGGCCAATGCTCTGGCTGCGTTTGCCTTGGACTTGCCGAATGGAATCGGCCGCGATCTGGCCGTTATCGAACCGACTCGCCGGGACAAGGTCTACAACCTGTACTTCCAGGACAAGTGGCAGGTGAGTCAAAAACTGACGTTGGATCTCGGCGCACGCTGGGAATATTGGCCGGCATCCACGCCGCAGTTTCCCGCGGGATCGGTTAACTACGATCCAAACACGAATAGCTTGCTGCTGGCCGGTTTGGGGAATACGCCAATGGATCTCGGCGTGAAGAATTATCCGCGAAATCTCTATCCGAGAATCGGCGTCGCCTACCGGCTGAACGACAAGACGGTGATTCGATCCGGCTTCGGCATGAGCAGCTTCTACCGGTATACGACGAACTGGCAATTCCCTGTCAGCCAGGCGCAGCAAGTCGTGGCAGCGAACTCGTTCGTCGCGGCAGGCTCCATGGCTACCGGCTTTCCTGCCCCGGCGCCCATCGTGATTCCAGCGAATGGCATCATCACGAACGCACCGAATCAAACGTTCGCTGTGACTCCGACCAAGGTTCCGGTACCGTATATTGAAACGTGGAATTTCGCGATCCAGCGGACCTTGCCGGCGAGTCTTGCTTTAGAAGTTGCGTACGTTGGCAATCATGCGGTCGGCCTGAACAACACCAACGTCAACAGCGGATCTATCAATCTGAATGCCGCGACGGTGGCTGGAACAGGGAGCGCGACCGAGCCGCTGAACGTTAAATTCGGTCGTACGGCAACTACGACTTATCCGTGGTTTGAAAGTTCTCACTACGACGCGCTTCAAGTTAAATTGAACCGTCGATTCGCGAACGGGTTCCAGATGAATCTGTCCTACGCATGGGGCAAGTCCATCGATTACTCCGGCTACAATGAGCTCGGTTACGTCAACTATAAGGGCCTGACGAAATTCAACCGGCAAAATATATTCACATACAGTGCGGTTTACGAATTTCCGTTCGGCGCCGGCAAAAAGTGGGCCAACAACGGAATCGGAAAAGCCGTCCTCGGCGGCTGGCAGTTGAACGGCCTGTGGACATGGGAGAGCGGAATCCCGTTATTCTTCGATCCGACCAAGACCCCGAGCACGAACCTGAACGCGACCGGCAACCAGCAGTGGCCTCAAGTGGTCGCGCCGTTGCAGATTCTCGGCAACGTTGGACAAGGCAAGCTGTGGTTCTCTACTTCGTCTCTCGCGCCTGCGGCGACGGGGACAGTCGGGAACCTGGGCCGCGACGTTCTGTACGGCCCGAACCTGTTCGCGATCAATGGATCGCTGTTCCGCCGCTTCAATCTCACCGAACGGTTCAAGTTGGAGTTTCGTGCAGAAGCGTTTAACCTGACGAACACCAAGGAGCCGGACCAGCCCGATACGACTCTGGGCGACGCGAACTTCGGCCAGATCACCACGGCGCATGGAAGCCAGGCGGTGCAGGTGAACACCAACCGTCTTCTGCAAGGCAGCCTGCGGCTTACGTTCTAACGGGCGGTGGAGAAATCAGCTTATCGGCGCTTCGCGCGACGTGGCTGGTTGTGCGACGAGAACCCGTGACCAGCGCGTGATTCATTCCTGCTAGCAGGTTTACTTGATGTTCGAACGGGTTCGGGCGTAAGACCCGAGGGCACCTGGCGGCGCGTCAGTTGAAGATCCAGCAGTTGTTCGATCTTGCGGATCTCACCTCGCTCGCTGCGAGTGGTGAAGGTGGAAGCCGTGCCGCGAAGACCGGCGCGACCGGTTCGGCCCACGCGATGAATGAAATCCTCAGGCACCTGCGGGAGATCGTAATTGATCACGTGCGCGATTCCTTCCACGTGAACCCCGCGGGCGGCGACGTCGGTCGCTACCAGGATGCGGAAGCTGCCTTCCTGGAATCCGCGCAGCGCGACATTGCGCTGTGACTGCGTCCGGTTTCCATGAATGGCGGTGGCTCGCGACCCGCCCAGCGACAGCTTCTTCGCCAGACGGTCTGCCCCATGTTTGGTCCGAGTGAACACAAGGAATGAACCGCTGTGATCCTGGAGCATTTTTTCGAGCAGGCCGAGTTTGCGCTCCTGCTCGACTTCGTAGACATGCAGGTCGACCTGCTCCGACGGTTTGGTCGAGGAGCCGATGGCAATGCGTACCGGATTCCTGAGATGCTCCTGGATCAAGTGCGCGACTGAGGATTCGATGGTCGCCGAACAGAACACAGTCTGGCGATCGCGCGGCAGCGTCCCGAGAATCTTCTTGATGGTTGGCAGGAAGCCCATGTCGAGCATCCGGTCTGCTTCATCCAGAATCAAAATGTTCGCCGTGCCCAGCCGAACCAGCCTGCGGTCGATGAAATCAGAGAGCCGTCCTGGGGTCGCGATCAGCACTCGCGCGCCTTTGCGAATCGCTTGTAATTGAGTCTGTTCGTTCAATCCGCCCACAACGACAGCGGATCGAATTCCAGTTCCCGCTGAAATTTTCTCGAAGGATTGGCTGGTCTGAATGGCGAGTTCCCGCGTCGGGCTGAGAATCAGCGCACTAATGCCGGTGGGGTTTTCTTGTTTCGCCAGATGCTCCAGCAGAGGAACCAGAAAGGCGAGGGTCTTGCCGGTGCCGGTCTGCGCCGTGATCACCATGTCGTGACCAGCGAGTTGCTCCGGGATCGCCAATGCCTGAACAGGCGTCGGCTGTACGAATCCGTGGCGGGCCAGGTTGCTCTGCAAGAACGTGGATAGAGGGATTTCGGAAAAGGTTGTCATTAAAAGTTTAGAGCGGGAATCAGTGAGCCAGACGAGAACGGAAAACGGTCAGGTGGGCCGGTGACTTCCAGTACATCCTAACTCTATCATGTTTCGCTGAACCTTTCTCCTGCGATATACATCCTAATTCCCATGGACAATATCTTGTTTCCTGGGCTATACTCAATCATGCTTCGCTGTTGTTGCCCCTGTCGCTAACTAGCTTGTGTTTTATCAATAGCTTAGAAACAGAGAGGCCGCGTGAACAAACTTCTTTTCGTCTTCCTTGTATCAACCCAGCTTTGGAGTCAGACCGATACGGCGCTATCCGGCACGATAACAGACGCTACGGGCGCCGGGCTGCCCACCGCCGAAGTGACCATCCGGAATCTGGAGACCGGGGCGATCCGGAAGCTCACGGCCGACAGCGGCGGGCGTTATGCGGCTCCCGCGCTGCCCGTGGGGCGTTATGAGATTCTCGCCGAAAAGCCGGGATTTGCATCGCGGGCGACGACCGGGATCGACCTGGTTCTCGGCCAGCACGCGACCGTCGACGTAAGGCTCGAACTCGGCGCGGTAACCGAAGTCGTCACGGTGGTAGAAGCGCCGTCCCAGGTGAATCTTTCAACCTCGCAAACGTCTGGACTCGTCGGCGAAAAGCAGGTCAAGGAGTTGCCGTTGAACGGTCGAAGTTACGACGGGTTGATGATGTTGAATCCGGGAATTGTCAATTACAGTGCCGAGCGCTCCGGCGGGATAGGCACGTCGAACTCGGCGATCGGAAACATGTTCGCGGTTTCGGGACGTCGTCCACAAGAAAATCTATTTCTGCTCAACGGAATCGAGTACACCGGCGCTTCGGAGATCAACGTCACGCCCGGCGGAGCGAGCGGACAGCTCCTCGGCGTCGAAGCGGTTCGCGAGTTCAACGTTCTCTCCGACTCGTATGGCGCCCAATACGGCAAGCGCCCCGGCGCGCAAGTCAGTATCGTAACGGCAGCCGGAACGAATGCATTCCACGGCAGCATCTACGAATTCCTGCGCAACAGCGCTTTGGATGCCCGGAACTTTTTCGACTTTGGTGGTATTCCGCAGTTTCAGCGCAATGAATTCGGAGCATCGCTGGGCGGGCCGATCCGCAAGGATAAGACATTCATCTTCGGAAACTTCGAAGGATTCCGGCAGCACCTGGGCCTCAGCGACGTGACGCTGGTGCCTGACAACAACGCTCGTGCCGGTCTCGTTCCGAATTCGACAGGCGGATTGACCAACGTCGGCGTCGCGCCGGGCGCGCAGACGCTTCTCGCATTGTGGCCCACCGCCAACGGCCCGAACCTGGGCGGCGGCATCGCCGAAGCTTTCAGCCATCCCCTGCAAACGATCCGGGAGGACTTCGGAACGGTCCGCGCGGATCAGACTTTCTCGGAAAAAGATTCGTTGTCCGGCGTCTATACCGTGGATGACAGCGCCGATCATACGCCGTCGGCGAATCCGCTCAGCACCGTGTTTGAAACGCTTCGCGAACAGGTTACAAGTCTGCAAGAGACGCACGTCTTTTCCGCGAGGACTCTGAACACCGCTCGCGCCGGCTACTCGCGGGCCGCTTACTACTTCACCGGC
>DATGGL010000088.1:0-5537 GCA_035308605.1 Bryobacteraceae bacterium | reverse complement strand
CCCCGCGTTCGTCGCCGCCAAGTAGCCAGCAGTCACCGCCGCAGAGCGGTTCGGCTCCTGCCGCCACAAGCACATCGCCAGCACCCCCTCAAAGCGCGAGTGTGCCGGCTTCCACGCCCGCGCAGGAAATCAGCTCGCGCGATGAAGTCACCACGTTCAAGGTCAAGGTCAACCTCGTATTGGTGCGAGCGGTGGTGCGGGATGCGAAGGGGAAAGCGATCGGCAACCTTCACAAAGAGGACTTCGAACTCCTCGACAACAAGAAGCCGCAAACGATCACGCAATTCGTGATGGAGCAGCCTGGCTCAAAGGCCGCAGAGGCTCAGCAAAAAGCCGAAAAGGAAGCCGAGTCGGAATCGGAGTCGGGCTCGCCACTGCCTCCGCCGGTAGCTCCGGATCACTACGTAGCGTATGTTTTCGATGACATCCATCTCGAATTCAGCGACTTGTCGCGCGTCCGCGACGCCGCCGAACGGCACATGATTACGCTGAAGCCGACCGACCGCGCAGCGATCTTCACAACTTCCGGACAGGGAAGCGTCGATTTCACCGACGATCGCGCCAAGCTTCACGAGGCGCTGCAGCGCATTGTGCCGCGTCCGGTAACTCGCACGGGTACCGCGGGCTGTCCCGATGTGTCGCTTTATATGGCCGATCTGATTGAGAATCAGAACGATCCGAACGCATTGCAGGTGGCAACGCTGGACGCCCTGCACTGCATGTACAACGACGACACGCGATTTTTGTCCACCGCGACAACCACGGCGCAGAGCACGGCTGCCCAGGTGTTGGCCTCGGGTGAGCAGGAAACGCGGGTGACTCTATCGGTGCTGAAGGATACGGTCCGGCACGTCTCGACGATGCCCGGGGCGCGGACTGTGCTTTTACTCTCGCCGGGCTTTCTAGCGCCGCGCCTGGACTTCGATTACGGCGAGATCATCGACCAGGCCCTTCGGTCGCAGGTCATCATCAGCGCGCTGGACGCACGCGGCTTGTACGTGGTCGATCCAGCTGGGGACATCAGCGATCCACATCCCGTTCCACCACAGGTCGCGGGTCAAAAGACGTTTTATCTGACCGATGCGGCGCGGGCGGATGATGACGTGCTTGCGGACCTGGCCTATGGGACCGGGGGATCGTTCGTGAAAAATAATAACGATCTCGACGCTGGACTGCAACGTATCGCCGCGGAGCCGGAGTATTGGTATGTGCTGGGGTTTGCCCCGCAAAACCTGAAGCTTGACGGGCGCTTCCATACCATCAAGGTGATTGTAAAGAATCCACCGAAACTCGACGTGCAGGCTAGAAAAGGCTATTACGCGCCGAAGCATGCCACGGATCCGAATGAAGAGGCGAAGCAGGAGATCGACGACGCGCTCTTCTCGCAGGAAGAATTGCACGACTTGCCCATCGATCTACATACGCAGTTTTTCAAAGCGAGCGACGTCGATGCGAAGCTGGCGGTCCTGTGCCATGTGGATGTAAACAGGATGCATTTCCAGCACGCGGCCGGGCGAAATGCAAATAATCTGACCATCGTTTCGGGGCTGTTCGACCGCAATGGCAAGTTCATTACCGGAAATCAGAAAATCCTCGAAATGCATTTGAAGGACGATACGCTGGCTAACAAATTACACTCGGGGATTACGATTCGATCGAGCTTTGATGTGAAGCCGGGAAGCTACCTGGTCCGGTTGGTGGTTCGCGACGCTGAAGGACAGTTGTACGCAGCCAATGGGGCGATAGAGATTCCGTAAGAAGGAGAGGTGCATTATGCGGTTACGACGGTTGCTTTGGGTCGCCGTTTTCCTTCTGATTGCTGTTTATGCGGGCTGGAAACTAGGCGTTTCCGAACCTGTAGCCTACGCGCAAGCACAGCAAGCTCAGCCTGTTTCCGCGCCGGACGCGTCGATTCCGGTCATCAAAGCCGAGACGCGATTGGTGCTGGTGGACACGATCGTCACGGATAAAAAGGGAAATTACATCGACAACCTGACGCAGAAAGATTTTCGCGTTTGGGAGGACGACAAGGAGCAGCAGATCAAGAGCTTCTCCTACGAAGCATCCGCCGGACCGAACGGGTCGGACCAGAAGCACTACCTGGTGCTGTTCTTCGATAACTCCACTATGGACATGGGCGACCAGGCGCGAGCGCGAGAGGCGGCGGGGAAGTTCATCGCGTCGAATGCGGGCCCGAACCGGCTGATGGCGATCGCGGAGTTCACGGGGATCACGCGCATAGCGCAGAACTTCACCGCGGACGCGGACCGGTTAAAGAAGGTGGTGGCCAGCATAAAGTCATCGAGCGTTGATCCCAACGCACAAGGCACGGTCGAGGTGGCCTCGTTGGGAATGCCGAATCTGTTCAACGCGGAAGCTGACTTCGGGCAGCGGAGTGTGTTGCTGGCGCTGCGAACGCTGGCGAAGAATCTTTCAAATGTGCCGGGACGTAAGAGCCTTATTTTCCTGACGTCGGGGTTTCCGCTGGATCCAGAGCTGCAGTCGGAGCTGACGGCGACGGTCGACACTTGCAATAAGGCGAACGTGGCGGTGTATCCG
This sequence comes from Bryobacteraceae bacterium, assembly GCA_035308605.1. Classification (GTDB taxonomy): domain Bacteria; phylum Acidobacteriota; class Terriglobia; order Bryobacterales; family Bryobacteraceae; genus Palsa-187. Next base: position 2,978 of record DATGGL010000088.1, on the reverse strand, counting down.
ATCGACGTGCGTGGGTTGGTGATTCTGTCGCCAACTGCGGCGACGTCGGGACCGGGCGCGCGGCTGCGTGCGCCGGTAATGCATCATTCCGCTCAATTGCAGGCGGCCACCTGGAAGGTGCGCACTGCGGACGGGAGAACGTACCATGCGCGACTGGTAAGAGTGCAGCGTGGAGGTGGTGGTGGCGGCGGTGGAGCGGGTGGCGGAGGAGGCGGGGGCGGACATCCCGGCGGCGGCGGAGGAGGGGTTGGTGGTGGAGGTGGCACCGCTGGCGGAGGCGGTAAAGGCGGTGGTACGGGCGCAACGGGAGGGACCGGCGGGAGCGGCGGCCGCGGAGGCACCGGTGGGACCGGCGCGACCGGAGGAGCCGGCGGCAGCCGCGGAGGTGGCGGCGTGAGCAACTTCAACAACGCCAGCTTCTACAACAATCCTTACAACCAGCCGCGGATGATCGTTCCGCAATTTCCTCCGAGTGCGTCGACGAACCAGCAGATTCTGTACCAGCTGGCCGATGGAACGGGCGGGTTTGTCATCATAAACACAAACGATCTGCTGGCAGGGCTGGAAAAAATCGGGCGCGAACAGACCCAGTACTACAGCCTGGGCTACACGCCCACGGTCTCAGCCGAGGGCAGTTGCCACACGCTGAAGGTGAAAGTCGATCGCGGAGGAACGATCGTGCGGTCGCGCAGCGGTTACTGCAATATGCGCGCCGTCGATCTGCTGGCGGGCAAGCCGGTGGAGAAAGACCTGGAGAATCGCGTCAAGGGATCGCAGGCGGGTAATGTGTCGGCTACGATGGCGGCGCCATTCTTCTATACATCAGCGAACACGGCTCGCGTGAATCTGGCGATCGAGATTCCGTCGCCTTCCATCAAGTTCGACAAGGTGAAGGGGAAGCAGCATGCAGAAGTGAACGTGCTCGGAATCGCGTATAAAGCGGACGGATCGGTGGCCGCTCGATTCAGCGACAACGTAAACCTCGATCTCGACGGCAAGAAAGAAGTGCAGGAATTCCAAAAGAAGCCGCTGCACTATGAGAATCAATTCGAGGTGGCGTCGGGCCAGTACACGCTGAAAGTCGCGTTCAGCTCGAGCGGCGACGCTTTCGGCAAGGTCGACGTTCCTCTCAATGTCGATCCGTACGATGGGAAGCAATTCAGCTTGAGTGGAATCGCGCTGAGTCGCGACGTGCACCGCGTTTCCGACATGTCGAGCGGACTGGATGACGTCCTGCTCTCCGATCACACGCCGCTCGTGGTGCAGGGCATGCAGGTGGTGCCTACCGGGGGCACACATTTCGACAAAACGGATACGGCGGTTCTGTACTTCGAGGTATATGAGCCGCTGATGGTGAATACCCCGACGACGCCGCTCAAAGTGGGCGTCGCCTACGTGGTGACGGATCGGAAGAGTGGCGAAAAGAAGGTCGACAATTCCGGACTGATCGATCTGAAGACCTCTGCCAAGGAGGGCAATCCGGTCATTCCACTCGGCTTCAGAATTCCTGTGGATAAGCTGCCGGCCGGGGCGTATCGAGCCGAGTTGAAGGCGATGGACTCGGCGGGAAACACGTCGAAGCCGCGGATTGTCGAATTCGACGTAGATTGACGCCAGAAGATCGCGCGGTAGAGCACCGGCTCCGTGTGTTTGTCAGCTTCATGTAAGTACCAGAGAAGCTGCGGAGGTACGCTCCGCCGGGTCCTTCGACTTCGCTCAGGATAAACTCCCGAGGCGTCCGCCCCCACGTGGTTCCCGGTGGTCATGGACACGCGCGGGCATCTTCTGTGCCCGAGACGAGCATCCATCCCCCTGAGCTTTTCCCCGGGAGTTGTCTGCCCGCGAAGCGGCCGGAAACCGGTTCCCGCGGAGTGGTGTCAGTGATCAGTAGGTCGAAGTATGCGGCGCATTCTTCCAAAAACTTTCAGGCGAGCGTGGCTGGCGGCGTATCTGTTTCTGGCGGCAGCGCTGGTTTTCGCCCAGAGTGACGATTCGGAATCGAGCGGCGGCCCGGGCTTCACGGTGGGCGGCGTCGTCGTGAATTCTGTGACGGGCGATCCGGTGCGGCGCGCCCTGGTGCAGATTACCAATCTTTCGGGAGGCCCGTCTTCGAGCTTTACGGACTCCGAAGGAAAATTTCAGTTCACTCATGTACCCGTCGCCGACGTGGTTCTGGCCGCGCGGAAGCCCGGATTCTTTAGCGAGCAGGAACTCCACCCGGAGAGCGTGTTCCCGCTGGGATTTTTCCGTCTGGACGGGAATACAAATTCCGCGGTGATCAAATTGTTTCCGGAGGGAATCGTCTCCGGCCGCGTGGCCACGGTGAAGGGAGAGCCAATCGAAGACACGCCGGTACGGCTCTTTCAGCAGCGCATCATGGACGGGCGCAAGCAGTGGGTGCAGCGCAGCCAGTTGACGACGGATGAGGAAGGGCAGTTCCGGATTGCGAATCTGCAACCGGGGCAATACCTGCTCTCGACAGGGCCGATGTTCGGGATTGGTCGAAGGCGCGTTCGCGGCAAGCGAACCTCGCGGCAGGAGCAGATCAGCAATACTTTCTATCCAGGTGTTCCAGAGATGGACGCAGCCACACCGATCACGGTGGCATCGGGACAGCAGGCGGAGGCGGACTTTTTGCTGAAGCCGGAGCCGGTGTTCAAAGTATCAGGCGTGGTCTCCGGCTTTTTGCCGGCGACGCCGAATGCTCCACAGGTCGCGACGCGATCGGGCGAACCCCTTCCTGCACCCGTGAGCTTCGATTCGCAAACGGCGAAGTTCGATGTGGAGCTGCCCGCTGGAAATTACGTACTGATGATCCGCACGCCCGATGGCGAGGGTAATCTGCTAAGCGGGGATCTTCCCTTGGCGGTAAATTCTGATATCGAGAACGTGACGCTGACGGTGGGTGTCCCGATGGTGATGCCGATCCGCGTGGAGACCCGGTCGACATCGTCGAGCCCGGTCGCCTCGAACCGCGG
>DATGGL010000087.1:0-2397 GCA_035308605.1 Bryobacteraceae bacterium | reverse complement strand
AGGGTGGAGGATGAAACTTAAGTGGATTCAGTTGGGTGTCGTTGCGGTTTTCGCCGCCGTGGCGGCAGTTCCCGCGTCGGCGCAGTCGCGCGCACTGCCCTCAGGGGACGTTCCAGCGATCTATCAGCGTCTCTTGGAGAGGATCAAGGCGATCAAGATCTTCGACCACCACGCGCACCCCGGCTTTGGCGACGACTCCGATGTCGACGCGCAAGCCACTCCGCCGCAGCATCTACCCTTCCGTGAGCGCGAGACGAATCCAGAACTAGTAGCGGCCGTAAAGGCATTGTTTGACTATCCCTATGCAGATCTGTCCACGGACCACTTGCGTTGGTTGCAGGACCGATCCACTGCCGCTGAGAAGGCCGGGGGCACCACCTATTGGGATCGCATCTTAGATCAGTGCGGTATCGAGTCCTCCGTGGCGAATCGGGTTGCCATGATCGGCTACCTGAACCCGAAAAGGTTCCGCTGGGTGTTCTTCGTGGACTCGTTCCTCTTCCCGTTCGATAACAAGACGGTGATCGCGGAAAACCCTGACGAAGGAGTTTACATCCCGCTGCAGGAGAAGGTTCTGCACCGCTACATGCAGCAGGCCAGCATCGGCAGCTTGCCTAACTCTTTCGATGCGTACCTGACTTTCGTTACGCGCATTCTTGAGGAAAACCAGAAAAAGGGCGGCATCGCCGAGAAGTTCGAGGCCGGCTACTTCCGTTCGCTGTATTTTGCCGATCCGCCTCGCCCGGCCGCGGCGGCTGTGTACCAGAAATATCATTCGGGTGGTGTTCCCACGCCGGAGGAATATAAAACCTTTCAGGATTACGTTTTCCGCTACCTGATTCGCGAGGGTGGGCGATTGCACCTGCCCGTCCACATTCACACGGCCGTCGGCGAGGGAGATTATTTCAGGCTGCGAAACGGCGATGTGCTCAATCTTGAGAACATCCTCAAGGATCCGCGCTATCTCGACACGACCTTCGTCCTCATCCACGGCGGCTACCCGTATTTCCGGGAAGTGATCTGGCTTGCTTCGATGAAGAATGTCTACATCGATACCTCCGAAATCGAAACGCTCGTCTATCCTTCGGAGATGAAGAACGTCTTGAAGCTTTGGCTGGAGACCTATCCCGAAAAGATAACGTTCGGTTCGGACTCGTACCCATTCAGCCCGGCGCTTGGCTCAGAGGAGACGTACTGGTTGGGTGTCTACTCGGCGCGTGACGCGCTCGCGGCCGCTCTTGCCGAAATGGTGGCGTCGAACGAAGTAACCGAGGACAAGGCCATGGAAATCGCGCGTGGCTATCTGCACGACAATGCCATAAGCCTCTACCCGCCCGCTTCCCGATAGTCCTGACCGGAAAGCCTCGCCGCATGCGCTAACATGTCACGAATACTATGCAAAAGCGCAGCCTCGTCCTGGTGGGCATTCTCGCCCTCGGTGTTTCCAATTCACAAGCCCAGCAACTGGACCTGATCGTCGCGGGCGGGCGCATCGTGGATGGACAAGGAAACCCATGGTATCGCGCCGATATCGGCATCCGGAATGGCCGGATTGCGGAAATCGGAAAACTTGCGCCTGCCAGGGCCAGGCGCGTGATCGACGTTCACGGCCAAGTGGTTTCGCCCGGTTTTATCGACATGATGGGCACCACGAGTGTTCCTCTGCTGATCAACCGCGCGAGCGCCGAGAGCAAGCTGCGCCAGGGCATCACTACGCTGCTGGCTGGCGAAGGCGGCTCGGTCGCGCCGCGGAAGGCCGGGGTCCGCGATCCGGAGGATGCCGCTGCTGGATTCGAGTGGCACACCTTTGGCGAATATTTCAGTCTGCTCGAAAAGAAGGGCATTCCGATGAACGTCGTCCACAACGTCGGAGCGGCGCAGGTGCGGCGCGTGGTCATCGGCGATGAGGATCGCGCTCCCACGCCCCAGCAATTGGAGCAGATGAAAGAGTTGGTCGCGCAAGCAATGCGGGACGGCGCGGTAGGATTGTCGACCGCGCTCATTTACCCACCCGGGACATATGCCAAGACCGACGAACTGATCGCGATGGCTAAAGTAGTGGGCCAGTACCGCGGCAGCTATATGAGCCATATGCGGAATGAAAGCAATCAGGTGCTGGAGGCGATTCGGGAAACCATTCACATCGGCGAAGCAGCGGGTATCCCGTCTCATGTGTTCCACCTGAAGGCCGCCGGAGAAGAAAACTGGCCGCTTATGAAGGAGGCGATCGCGCTCATCCAAAGCGCGCGCGACCGCGGCCTCGACGTGACCGCGGATATTTATCCTTATATTCGCAATGGTATCGGCCTGACGTCGTTCCTTCATCCCCGTCATTACGCCGCCGGCAGCGCTCCCTTCCTCAAGACCCTGGGCGACGCGAAAGTTCGAGCCGATCTT
>DATGGL010000086.1:0-15120 GCA_035308605.1 Bryobacteraceae bacterium | reverse complement strand
GGAAGTACCACTCCGGGCGAGGATTGTAACCCGTGTCGGTGGGATCGGCGGCGTGGCCCAACGGAACCTTCACTAAGGCAACCATAACCGCGACCGCGGCGAACCAAAGGAACGTCGCGACCGTGTCTTTATAAACCTGCTCCGGGAAGAACTTCTTCTTGGGCCGGTCATCCCCCGCCGCCGGCGCGACGCCGTGACGCCGAACCAGAATCAGGTGAATCCCAGCCAGCAGCATGATCACCGGAGGCAGCAGCAACACGTGGACCGCGTAGAAGCGGGCGAACGTCACTACACCGATGGACCCGCCTTCACTTCCCAGGAGCCGCACAATGTACGGGCCCGCCCCGGGCGCCTGCGCCGCAATTTGCGTCGTGACCATGGTGCCCCAGTAGGCCCGGTTATCCCACGGAAGCAGATATCCCGTCAGCCCGAAGGCGAGCGTGATCAGCAGCAGAACGCAACCCACCAGCCACGTCGCTTCCCTCGGTTTCTTGTAAGCGCCCCATATGAATACCTGCGCCATGTGCAGGACCACCACGATGATCATCAGGCTCGCGCCCCAATGATGCAGGCCCCGGATAATCCGGCCGGCTGTAAGTTCCGTCACGATGTAGCGGAGGCTATCGTAGGCGTCGCCGGGCGTTGGCGCATAATTGAACGCCAATAGGATTCCGGTGACGAATTGGGTCAGGAACGCGAACAGCGCTACACTGCCCAGCACCTGGTGCCAGCCCGCCGAATCCGGGATGTCCTCATAGAGAAAATGTTTGATCGCACTCTCGACGCCGGTGCGATCCTCCAGCCAGTTCAGGATATTTCGCAGCATTTTACTATGTCCTTATGCAGACTTTTGAACTTCTGGACCGATCAGAAGCTTGCTGCCATCCAGGCGCGTGACGTACCGGTCGAGCGGGCGCGGCGCCGGCCCGGAAAGCACCTTGCCGTCGAGGGAAAACGCCGACGTGTGACAAGGGCAGATGAAGTTTTTCTGCTGATCGTCCCAATGGTACGCGCAGCCCAGATGAGTGCAGTTGGGCGTGAACGCGACCACATTCTGGTCGCTCATCTTCACTACCCAGGCTGTCGTCTTCTCATTTACCGTGCGCCACCCGTCCACGCGAGTTCGCCGGAACACAACTTCCTCCGGCTTCTGCGGCTGTAACTGGTTCAAATCCGCCACATCCACCCATTGCGCTGCCTTGGTCGACTGCGGCTTGACGAGCAGATACGCAGCGGCGGGCAGAGCGAGAACCGCCGTGATTAGCGCGCCCAGTCCATTGATGACAGCCAAATAGAACGATCTGCGAGTCGTCTCCTGAGTTTTCATATAACCGTTGATGATCTCACATTGTATACTCGGTGTCGTAGTGGTTTCTTCCCTGCTGTTAATCACCCTTGTTGCCATTGCAAGCGCGGCAGCCGGAGTCTTGTTGGAATCGCTTCGCGCCTTTTCCCGGCGCATGGTGCCTTTTGGCGGCGGCGTTCTGATCGGCGTGGCCTTGTTTTGGGTGCTCCCGGAGATGGCGGAGTTCCTGCGATGGCCGGGGGCGGTAATGTGGCTCGCGGGAGGCTTCGCTTTACTCTGGACGATCGACCGCTTCGTGCACCCGGTATGTCCGGCATGCTCGCACACGCACGAACACGAACACTGTGAGACCCGCTTGCACGGCTTTGCCGCTCCTTTGCTGATTGCCGCCGGCATTCACAGCGCGCTCGATGGCTGGAGCGCCGCGGCCGCGCAGGGGGCGAGCGGCATCGGTAGTGCGCTCTTGATTGGTATCGCCTTTCACAAATTACCTGAAGGCGTGGCGCTCGGCGTAATCGCGCGGGCGTCTCTCCCGAGCCGCCTTTCCGCTCTCGGTTGGTGCGCCGCGGCAGAGGCCATGACATTGGTAGGCGGTGGGGCCGAATGGCTCCTTACCCCCCATTTGGATCCTCAGCGCTTGCATGTGCTGCTAGCTATCGCGGGCGGAGGTTTTCTCTATCTCGGCGGCCACGCAGTGCATGGCGAACTCCGCCGCAAAGGACCGGTTCCGGCGTTTGTTCCTGCCTTCGCCGGGGTCGCCGGATCAAGCGTACTCCGGTTGTTCGTTTCTTAGCTCTAACAATTCGACGCACCGGGCGTCCTATTCTAAGTCATGAACCGCCGAACTCTATTCCATGCTTTGGGCGCGCTCGCGTGTCAGACCGCTATCAACGCGCAAAGCCCGGCCCCCAGTCGCGGGGTCGTGTTTGAGCACGATCTTCCCGACATTAACTTGCACAACTGGTCCGTCACCACTGTCGAGGTCCATTACGGCCCGGGTGCCGGGTCGTCGGCGCATCGGCATCCGGGAATCACTCTGGCCTACGTCCTCGAGGGTGAAATCGCATCGAAGGTCGGAGACGGCCCCGAAAAGGTTTACACAGTTGGCCAGATGTTCATTGAAATGCCCAACGAGCTTCACGGGGTGTCGCGTAACGCGAGCACGACCAAGCCCGCGCGGCTGCTCGCGATGCTGCTAGCAGAAAAAGGAAAGCAGCTCACGACACCCGCCGCGGTGTAGACTGTAGGCTTGCTCCGGCGGTCGATGGGCCTAGTTCGGGCCACCGCGATGGTGGTGGGGATCATTATTGGCGCGTCGATTTTCGTCCAGCCTTCCGAAGTAAGCCGTCACGTGTCGACGATTCCCGCTATGTTTGGCGTTTGGTCCGCCGCGGGGATCATCTCGATCGCCGGCGCGCTGGTTTCCGCGTCGCTTGCGGCCAAGTTCCCACAAACGGGCGGGATTTACGTCTATCTCAAAGAGGCGATCTCGCCTTCCGCCGGATTTCTGTGGGGATGGGCGATGTTCTGGAGCGCGCACTCCGGCATTATCGCCGCGGTCGCCGTCGTCTTTGCGCGATATGTCGGCGTGCTGGTTCCCTTGAGCGATACGGGCCTGCGATTGACTGCGATCGCCTGCATCCTGTTTCTCTCGACGATCAATTATTTCGGTGTGCGCGCCGGCAGTAACGTGCAAACGTCGTTCACCATCGTGAAGCTTGCCGCGATCGCCGCTATTCTGATCGCCGTAGTCGTATTGGCGCCGCCCCACGTGCAATCTGCGGCCGCCGGCAACCCGCCGCAAGTCGCGCGCGAATTTCTGCTCGCGATCAGTGCAGGATTGTTTGCCTTCGGCGGCTGGCACCAGGTGACTTACGCCGCTGGAGAAACCTACGATCCCGAGAAAACGATTCCCCGAGCGCTTCTGCTAGGCATGGCGATTGTGACGGTGGCGTATCTTTCGCTGAACGGAGCGTACCTGCGTGTTCTTCCTTTAAACACGGTGCTCAACTCGCAGCATGTCGCCGCAGATGCCGCTAGCGTCCTGGTCGGTCCGCGCGCCGCCGCGATTGTTGCCGGACTCGTGATGGTGTCGGCATTCGGTGGGCTCAGCGGAACCATTCTTCAGGGCCCGCGTGTTTACTATGCGATCGCGCGAGACGGTTTGGCGTGGCGCGCCATGGGAACTGCGCATCAGCGGTTCCAGACGCCTCATATCGCGATCGCCGCGCAGGCGATCTGGGCCAGCGCCCTGGTCGCCACGGGCACTTACCGCGTGCTGTTCACAAGAGTCGTATACACTGAGTTCCTCTTTTTCGGCCTGATGACCATCGGTCTAGTGCGACTGCAAAAGCGCTGGACTTTAGCGGCTTTGCTATTTCTGGCCGGCTGCGCCGCTGTGGTCGGCAATCAGATTTACGCCGATTGGAAGGAGTCCACGACCGGCCTTCTTTTGGTCGCAGCCGGTCTGCCAGTGTTTTATCTCCTAAAAGGTTCGCATGCCAGTCATTGACTTTCACAATCATTACTATCCGCCCGGATATTTGAAAGCTTTGCAATCCGGGGAAAGCGCGGTGCAGGTGACCATCGACGATCAGGGCCACGCACGCCTGCACTATCCAGGAGATTACAATATTGCCGTCCCCGGCCAGCGCGACCTCAATGTTCGCCGCAAGATGCTCGACGATCACGGGATCGACATGCAGGTCTACACGCTGACTACGCCCGGAACGCACGTGGAGACTCCCGCCGACGCGGCCCGCCTCGCGTCCTTGGTCAACGACGAGTTTGCGGAAGGTATAGCAGTACATCCCGGCCGTTTCAGCGCGCTCGCGACGCTGCCGTTGAATGATCCAGAGGCATCCGTGAAAGAGCTTGAACGGGCATGCCGGCAACTCGGCCTTCGCGGAGCAATGCTATTCAGCAATGTGAACGGTGTCGCCCTCGCCGACCCGCGCTTTTATCCATTGTACGAATTGGCCAACGATCTCGAAGCCGTACTTTACATTCACCCCACGCATCCTCTCGGAGTGGAAGCAATGATGGACTACTGGCTGATGCCGCTCGTCGGGTTTGTATTCGACACGACACTCGCCGCATCGAAGTTGGTATTTGCCGGGATCCCCGAGAAGTTCCCGAAGATCACCTGGGTTCTGACGCATCTGGGCGGTGCGATTCCATACTTGGCGGAGCGGCTGGATCGAGGATATCGCGCGTTCAAAGAATGCCGGGAAAATATCCAACGTCCGCCGAGCGAATATTTGAAACGGTTCTACTACGATACGGTCAACTTCAACCTCGACGCGCTGGAGTTGGCGATCGCGTTCGCGGGCGCGGACCATTTGCTCGCAGGCAGCGATTATGCCCATCAAATCGGGAGCCCACGCCTGATGCTAGAGAGCGTCCGAGGGCTAGACATCCGCGACGAGGACCGGATCGGCATCCTGGGCGGGAACGCCGCCCGCTTGCTTCGCATAAAAAGCGGGGCTTAGAGGAGATTAATACCCCCGATTCGGCACTAGAGTAAGATGCCGAAAAAGATTAGCAAAGCTCTGGTACCGGTCGAAGTAATCGGAAGCCGGGTCTATCTGGTTCGCGGGCAGAAAATTATGCTCGATTCGGACTTGGCGGAACTCTACCAAGTCGCAACGAAATCGCTGAACCTGGCGGTCCGGCGCAATGCCGACCGGTTTCCCGAAGACTTCATGTTCAAGCTCACGAAGCAAGAAGCCGGATCTTTGAGGTTTCAATTTGAAACCTCAAACGGCCGAGGCGGTCGTCGGTACCTGCCGAATGTCTTCACCGAACAGGGCGTCGCAATGCTTTCGAGTGTTCTAAAGAGTAAACACGCGATCCAGGTCAACATCCTGATCATGCGCGCCTTTGTCCGACTGCGAGAAGTGCTTTCGACACACAAAGACGTCGTGCGAAAGCTGGAACAACTTGAGCGTGTCCAAAATGAGCACGGCGCTCATATTGGAGCCATCTGGAGAACCGTACGAAATTATATGAGGCCCGCCAAGCGCAGCGGAAAGTACAAGATTGGCTTTAATCCGGATACGAAATGATCAGGACGCGCCCCGCATATCCTCAATCGTGACAAAAGCGAATCGGAGTTTCGATCTCGCGGCGTCGTCGAGAAATCAGAATGCCACTGGCGTCGGCATCGGCAACGGCGCTTATGAATCTCCGTCAGATGACTGCAGAGAACCGCGATGTGATGGCGGAACGTTCTCAGCACTCCTGGCTTTTCGTCATTCTTTATTTGTGCCTCAGGACGGAGATTATGTCATCTGCAGTAATCACGCCCGTCAGCTTGCGATCGTCGGCTACCACGGGCAGCGCTAGCAGGTTGTATTTGTCGAATAGCTCAGTGACGCGATCCTGCTGCTCGCCCACGGGAACTTCGATCAAGTTCTCCGCAGCGAGAGTTACCAACGGCGTCGCCCCCTCCTGCAAAAAGAGCCGGGCAATTGGAACGGTCCCCTTCAGACGTTCTTCCGCGTCCACCAGGAAGAGCGTATTCAAATTCTCCAGGAGTTCTTCATTGCTCTTGAGAGCCAGCAGAGCGTCGGCAACCGTGGCTGTATCTCTCAACGCGACGTATTCCGTATTCATCATTCCGCCCGCCGTATCCTCTTCGAACTCCAGTAGCTCTCGAACCTCAGACTTGGGCTCATGCTCCATCTCTTCAAGGATTTCTTCGCTGGTTTCCTCTTCGAGTTCCGCCAGAACGTCGGCAGCATGATCAGGAGACATTTCTTCAATGATCTCGGCGGCCTTGTCGGCTTCGAGCGACTCGAGAATGCTGGCCTGGATGGTCGGTTCCACCTCGGTCAGCGTTTCTGCCGCAACTTCACTATCGATGTTCTCGAAGATAGCTTCGCGGTCCTGCGGGCTCAGGTCCTCGACGATATCGGCGAGATCGGCCGGGTGCATATTTTCGAGGAGCCGGTTGCTGATGTTCAGCCGCAGACGCCGCTGCGGATCCGGCTCCAGGATATTGACGAACTCCCATCGGATGGAATGCGGGGGAATCCGTACTTGCAGCCGTCGAATCCACGTGGGCGGCAAACCGCCTTGCAGCATCCGCCGAAAAATGCTGCGGATCCCGATGTCCACTTCCAGGATCCACAACTGGTCGCCGCCGTTCTCGTGGCGCAGCTCAAATGTTACATCGTTGACGCGAACCACCTTGCGCCCTTGTGCGTCAATGATCTGCTGATCGAGAAGATCCCGCCCCATGCGCAGCATGTACTCGTCTGCGTGATACGGCGTAAGATTTTCGTCCCGTAGGTGAATCCCGTCGAGCGAAATGGAACTGATTTGATCGTGCCGGACCGTCAGCCAAGTCCAACCGCCACCGACCAGATAACGATCAATGCGGACCGGATCTACAAGTGGAACCAGCGCAGCGTCTTTAACTACACCGATCCTACGCCCCTTAAGATCATAGACCTTGAGGCCGAACATTTCGGTAAGGTACAGAAGCTGCTGATCCGCCATCCCAGCGAGTCCAGGTGATCCGAGCCCATATATGGACGAGTGCCCAGAATCCTAATATGACCCATGGTGACGACCATGCGCAAGAAGTTTTTTGACTGGAGTCATTCGCGGCTCAGAAGCGCACCAATTTGATTCCGCCGTTCGATGTTCCCAGATCGAGCAACGGTCCGCCGGACCCGATGGTCCCCTCCAGGCGATGCTTCGACAATATCCCGTGGACTGCGACGTCGAAGTCCGACGTAATTGATGCGTTCGACGTGTGCGCGCGTAACGTTGCTCCGGCCGAATTCGGCATCCTGACCAGGATCGAGGAGTTCGACGTATCGGCGTGAACTTCTCGCGCCGCGTCTATGGTCAGTTCAATGTGCCCATTCGAGCTCTCCAACCGAACCGGTTTCGAGTCCGGCTCCATTAACCGCGCCGTGATGCTCCCGTTGGAGGTGTGAGCATCGAAACCGCCCTTCTTCACATCCGCCTTGATCGATCCATTCGACGTGCGGAGCAACAGGTCACCAACTACGTCCGCGATCTCGAGGGTCCCGTTGGAGCTCACCGCATCCACCGACCCACGAATGGCGGTGGCCCGGATCCCCCCATTCGATGTTTTCAAATGGGCGTTCCCATCGATGCTGTCGACGTGAATGGCGCCATTGGAGCTAACGATATTTGTGAGTTCTGCATGCCTCGGAACATGAATCACGTAGCGAGCCCCGCTGTTGCCCCAATGATCCAACGGACGAGTGGTCCGAATCGTGATCGCGCCGGGCGAAGACGACACATCAACCCTGATCTGGCGCATCCGCTCTTCCGAACTCGCGTACTTGGTACCGTCGACATCCACGGTATTCTTGTCCCAGCCGGCGATCTCGACCGATCCGTTGAAATTGTCGACTTGAACGCTGGCACCCGAATTTAGCGGGTAGCTGAAGTGAAAATCCTCCCGGTAACGGTCCGAACTGATACCCCCGAAATCCCAATCTTCGCAACCTGCGAGAACCAGAATCGAAACGGCAAGGCAAAACACGCGCAAATTCCGCATCGAAGGCGACTCCTTAGCTTAATGTTACGTTGGATTCTTGCCGCAAGTTCCGGCAAAGATCAACGCTGCGCGATAATCGTATAGCCATGAAAAAGTTGATCGCATCCCTTGTGGGCCTGGCCGTTTTCAGCCTAACGGCCCTCGCGCAGGCTCCCAAAACCGTGATTCACATCATCAATATCAAGTGGAAAGAGGATGCTACCCCGGAACAGATCAAGGCTGCGGTGGACGCTGCCCACCAACTCCCCTCCAAGTACCCTGGAATCAAACGGGTTTGGACTACCAACCTCAAGTATCAGGGTCAGGAAGGGTTTAAGCAGGCGATCGTAATGGAGTTCGAAAGCCAGGACGCTCTGAAGAAATACGCCGATAGTGCTGCCCAGCAGTGGTGGTACAAGATTTACATGCCCGTCCGCGAGGACAGCCGGACGCACGACATAACCAACTAGGTACGGTCAATCAGCCGAATCATACTGACGTTGACAGTAAACCTGCGGTCGTCCGTATCGACCTGCCATTCAGGCGTCGCCCGAATCTCAACGCGATATTCCGGCGCATCCGGAACGTCCGCTTCCAAAATAAACAGGCCATTGCGGTCGATTTTCCAGTTTCCTGTGGGCACATCGTTTACGATCGCGCGCACCTCTCCCGGAACCCCCTTCGGCGACGCATGGCATCGAATTCGTAACCGCTGGGGACCCGGCTTTACCCGCCCCAGCCTTGCGACGGCGCGCGCCCCAATCCAGCGATATTTGTTCCCAAAAACGCCCTCCAGATCGTACCAGCCCTCTTCAAGATGGCGCGTATGGCCCGGCTGAGAGAAATCGATGATATCCTCTCGATCGCCCGGGTATAATTCGAGGCGCTCGGCGGAAGGGAGCAGGTTATACACCCCACCTTCATTGGCCGATTGATAGTCGCATCGGGTGCAGCGCAGCGTATCTGACGAATCGCGATCGAGCGGCCCATGGCAGTTGGGACACCGGAGAAACGTTTCAAAATCCTCAAAGGACCGTGTTTGTCCAGGGTTCCCCGCCTTCCGGCACACCGCCGCCAGGGTCCCGCCCAGCAATCTCGCCGCCCGCCATTCCGAGCGATGGGGATCCAGCCGTACCGCCGCACGTTTCACAATCCGCTCGCCCCAGCCACGTTCGGGCACGAACACTTCATACTCATGCGCGACGAAGTATTTCTCCACCAGCGCATGCCACTCCTTCAAACCCATGGTATGGTTCTGGCGAATTCCGAAGCTCTCCTCCTGATGCGCTCCGATCACATCGCGAACGACATATCCAAGCAGTCCCCAATCGTAAAGGCGGCGTTCCCACGGCTTCATCGTTTCGTAGTACGGACAGCGATACAGCCGCAACGACAGGAGGCGCTTCAGCGGCTCCTCGGCAAACAGAAAGATCCCGCCGGGCGCCAACACCCGCGAGACCTCCCGAAACACGCTCTCGATATCCATGAACTGGCTGAGCATTTGAAACGCACAGACCATTCGCAGCGAACCGTCCGCGAACGGGAGGTTGGCTGCATCGCCCGCCATTCGAACAGGCGCCCGCGGCATTCCCCACAAATCCTGAAGCGCGCGTCCATGGCGCAGTGAATCGGCCGAAAGATCCAGCGCAAATCCGTCGGCGCCGAATTCGTTGGCGAACATATAGCTCGAATGACCGGCGTTCGCGCCAATCTCTAGAAACGGCGACATCGGCCCAATGAACTCGAGGTGCTTCCGGACCACAGTCCCGCGGCGCACGTTCTCCTCGGCGTAGATCCGCAGGTTGCGCTCCGGCTGGCCCAGCGAGGCGAAGTTGTGAAACTCAACCTGAGCGCGCTTTACGGAGAATGGCTGCGTTCCCATTTATGCCTGGGACCCGATCAGCATTTCCATCGACAGCGTCCGCATATCCGGAACCAGCACATCGGGCGAGTGGCGCATCAGTTCCTCGACGCCGGCAAGTCCCGTTCCCACCGCCACCGCGCGCACCCCGTTGGCGCGCGCCGCCCGAATGTCGTTAGGATGATCGCCGACCAGCGAAATTGGACTCTTGGAATCGATCCAGCCCTCCCGCCGGGCGTGGCGGATGGCGATACGGACCAGCCCGGCTCGATCGCGAGCCAGCTCAGCGAACGCGCCAAACCGCAGGTAACGCCGCAAGCCTGCCTGTTCCATTTTCTTCCAGCCGATGTTGGTCAGATTTCCCGTCACCAGTCCCGTCACGATGCCGCGACGCGAAAGCCTGGAAAGCAGCATCCGCGCCCCCGGACAAACATGCCGCCGCAAATCAGGGCACCTTCGGACATAGATCCGCTGAGCCCGTGTAACGATTCCCGGCATGTGCCGGCGGGTGAAACTTGCAGACGCGCCAGCGTTGGCAAGCATCGCGGTCACGATATCCCGATCGAGCATGCCCTGCACGGGAACATTTTCCATGGTGGTTTCAAGGCCGGTGATTTTCCGGATCGCCTCCACCAGAGCTTCGCGATGGTGCGGACCGGCGCGACGCAAGAGCGTCCCGTCAATATCGAACAGCACGAGCGGCTGCGGCATCAATATTTTAACTATACGTGAGGTTTCAGCCGCGGCAGTCGATGTGGGCTATGGGAGGCGCCTCGATCCCGGCGCATCCGGCCTGGATCGCGGCAATTCGTGCGGCGTTCGTCCGGAGGCGCACTCTCAGCGTCGATAGCTTCCGGTCAAGCGAATTCCCGTTTGCGATCGCGCAGGTGAGCCGATCGGCAAGCTTCTCCGACGGCGGTATCCGGCTAAATTCGGAAATCGCCGCCCTGCGAGCTTGAAGCGCCGCTTGTAGGGCGTTGAGATCGCCCTGCGACGCAGCGTCGAGGGCGCGTTGCTCTGCCTGCTCGATCGTCATCCTAGCTGATTCGGATTCTGGCCGTACAGCACCAGGCTCAGCCCCTGGAGACTCGCCGTCAGCTCCTGTTGCTCCTGTTGAAGCTCCGATTGCAAGGCATCGGCAGCTTCGAGCTGGCTCGTGAGAGCCGTCTGCGCCGCCGCCGCCCTTGTGGTGAAGGTATCGATCTGATCTTGCAGATTTTGATCCGTCTGCTTTAGTCCGGTTACCTCGGATTGAATCAGCCCCGTCACCGGATCGCTATACTGCGAAAGCGACGCCGAGAATCCCCCGAGCCCGTTGGTCGCCGAGCCGATGAATTTGAAGCCATCGGACACCTGCGTCGCCGACAGCGCGCCGAACGTAGTCTGGTTGAAAGATGCGACCCCGGTATCACTGAGCTCAACGCCCAGATCGGCCAGACTCTGAACCGTGCCGGTCGCCGTGGTGTACCCGGTTAGATGCTCCAGGGTCGCGCGGATCTGGCTGAGGATCGTGTCTCCTGCCAGAGGACCTCCGGCCGCCCCGGTTTGCGCCTGGATATCGGACTGCACGGTATTGAATTTGGTGACAAAATCCTGAAGCGCTGAAGAAAGCTGCGTCGGATCGCTGGCGAGCGTTAACGTCACCGGCGTGTTACTCTGCCCCAGAATCGTAAAGGTCACGCCAGGTACCACGCCGTTCACGACGTTGCCCGGCTGCTCCACCGTCAGGTTATTGATCTGAAACTTGGCGTTCGTACCCTGATTGGCGCTGGTCAGAAGGTCCGTCCCCGAAGCGCTGGCGCCATCGAACAACTGAAGCGTGGTTGCACCGGTAGAGTTGGCTGAAATAGACAGGTAATTACCCGTGGGAGTCGTAAGAATCGAAGCTGTTACGCCCGCGTTCAATGCGTTGATCTGATCGCGGACGCCGGTCAGGGTATTGGTGGTCACCTGGAAAGTTTGCGTCTGTCCGCCCGCCACCAGCGTCAGGCTCCCTGAAGAAGACATCGGCGTGGAAGAGGCGTCGGCGTAAAACGCGGTGCTTTGTTCCGACGCCGCCGACGCCACCGACGTAATCGAATTGATGGTGTAGCTGGTAGCCGCAGGCGCGCCTGAATTCGTTACGCTGACTACACTCGGATTGGAACTGGTGGCGCCAAGCGCCTGCCCTGCCGCCAGCGTCCCTAGCGTCTGAACGGTGGTGGCCAGGGCATCCACGTCGCTGCTGATGGTTCCCAGCGCCGTTTCCTTGGAAATGACCACGGAATCCTGAGTCTGCAACTGCGTAATTGGGATGTTCGCAATCTGGGCGGCTTTGGTCAGCTCCGCCTGAAAATCGCTCGCATATTGACTGATCCCCGTGAAGCCCGGAGAGGTCGTGAATCCTGACGTGGCTGAACTGGCGGTCCCCACGTCATTCTCATCGGCGTGCCCCGGATTTCTTTAAGACCGGATCATACCGTCAGTCGAACTCCGAGGGACTATTTCCCTAGGACGGCCACGGCTTCATCGAGCAGATCGGCCTCTTTCATCAAAATGGCGCCAACCCGCTGAATCTGCTGATCCGCTTCCTGCCAGCGCTTCTGCTCGATCGCTTCCCGCACACCCGGGATCGTCTTGACACCATAACCCGTATAAAATCCCGGGGCATAAATCATGTGACGGAACCAGGGACGTCCGGGCAGGCCGGCCGAGTCCGTCAGGCGGCGTTCACTCTCGATCAACTTTGCGTTCACCGCCTTGAAGTTGGACGCATTGGCCTTCTGCCGGGCCGCGTCGTATCGTTGCGCGCTCAGCGCGAGCACTTCGATGGCATTCTCGAGCGGCGCGAAATTCAAGTGCGGCGGCACGGGCTGCCTCGAAGGCGGAATGTAGCGCTCGCGTGGATCGGCCGCCGCGGTGAAAACGCCTTCGTCGAGTTCGCGATTGAGTTCCTCTGCGTGTTCGCGCTGATCCGCGTCCAGCCGCTTCAGCTCCTCGATGTAAGTGCGAACCGTGTCCGAGAAATCGCTGAATTGAAACGGCAGCAGGTCGGCGTCCGCCAGACGAATCATGGCTGTGCCCGCGGTCTGCGCCAGCGCGCGGCCGTAGACGAAATCCGTGTCGGCGAAATGCGTGTACCAGTAGAAATCGTCATAAATCGAATGATAGACTCCGCCTCCGCCGCCTTCACCGCCAAAACCCAGGTTCATGGATGCGACACCCAGATGATCGATGAAGGCCGTGTAGTCCGACCCCGAGCCCAGCGCGCTGATCCGCAAATCCGGACGGGTGCGGACTTCCTTCTTCTTATCTCCAGGCGCACGCTGAATTTCCACCAGTTGAGACCGTTTCCAGACTGGCGTCTTCATTTCGGGATCCTGAATGTCCTTCATAACGCCGTTAATGAAATTTTCCAGCGAGTGCGACCCGGACGCTCCCAGAAATCCACGGCCATTGCCGTCCGAATTGATATAAGCGACGGCATGCTGCTGTAACTCAGCCGCGTGGGTTTCGGCCCATTCGGTCGAGCCCAGTAATCCCGGTTCTTCTCCATCCCAGAAGCAATAAATAATGGTCCGCTTCGGTTTCCAGCCTTGCTTCAACATCTCGGCGAGACCGCGCGCCTCTTCCATTTCCGCCACCGCGCCCGACACCGGATCTTCCGCGCCATTCACCCACCCGTCATGATGATTGCCTCGAATCACCCACTCGTCGGGATACTGGGCGCCGGGAATCCTGACAATGACGTCATAGAGGCGTTTGATATCCCAGTTGAACTTCAAGCGCACATGAACCCGCGCCGGCCCCGGCCCGACGTGATATGTGATCGGCAGCGCCCCGCGCCAATTCTCCGGAGCAAGGGGGCCTTTCAACGCCGCGAGCAAAGGCTGTGCGTCGCCATACGACATCGGCAGCACGGGAATCTTCGTCAGCGTTTTCGCTTCGGAAACCGCCAGACGCTTCGCATCCGGCACCGCGCCAACGCCCGGCGTCAGCGGATCGCCAGGATACAGGGGCATGTCCATCACGCTGCCGCGCTGCGCACCGTCCCGCGGACGCTGCGGTCCAACCGGGAAAACATCGTTGGTGTAATACCCGTCGTCGCGCGGATCGGAATAAACGATGCACGCCAAGGCTCCATGCTCGGCCGCGACTTTCGGCTTGATCCCTCTCCACGACGCCCCGTAGCGCGCGATCACGATCGCGCCGCTCACCGAAATCCCCATGCGCTCCAGTTGTTCGTAGTCCGCCGGGATGCCGTAGTTCACATACACCAGCGGCGCCGTCACATCGCCGTCTATCGAGTAGGCATGATACACCGGAAGCTGTTCGCTCTTCTGATTCGAGGTCGGGTCAACCGCGACCGCGGGTTCCTCGAGCTTGGCCGTGAATTTCGTGGGCTCGACCATTTCCACGAAGCGGTCCTGCGGGGTCGGAAACAGGACGTCGAAGTTCTCGATCTTCGCGTCCAGTCCCCAGCTCTTGAGCTTGGCAAGTATCCATTCCGCATTGTCCTTGTCATACGGCGAGCCGACATGATGCGGCCGCGCCGAAAGGCGCTCCATGTAGTCGCGGAGATTTTGCGGACTAGGAATCGCGCGGAATTTTTCTTCCCACTGCGAGTCCGCGGCGAAGATCACGGAAACTGCGCCAAGAAGCAAAATGGATGAACGGAAGCTGGACGAACGCATTTTTCAAGTTTAGCCCCGCCCGAAACCCTCTCGGTTGCAGGTAAAGTAGATGATGCTACTTGCTGCCCTTTAAGAAAATTCTCTTCCCGGTCGATTTTTCCCAGCAATCGATCGGCGCGGCGCACTACGTTGAGGCGTTCACGGGACGCTTCGACGCACAGCTGACGGTGCTTCACGTCATCGAGCCACCCAGCTACAACGACACGCTTATGGATCGCGCCGCGCAACGCCGGGAGCGCCTGGATACATTTCTCGCCAGCGAATTGTCGTATTTCAAAGTCGAAAAGGTCGTGGCGGAAGGCGACCCGGCGGCCAATATCCTGAAGGTGGCGACTGCCCGGCAGGCGGACCTGATCATGATGCCGACCCATGGACACGGGGCGTTCCGCCGTTTCCTGCTCGGATCTGTGACGGCTAAAATTCTGCATGACGCGGATTGTCCGGTTTGGACCGGTGTGCATCTGGAGAATGCGCCGCCGCTCGATAAGCTCGAGTTCCGCAATTTTCTTTGCGCCGTGAATCTGGATGCTCATGGCAAGAAGGTCTTCGAAAGCGCGCAGGAGTTTGCGGACGAATATCGGGCCAACCTGACGGTAGTGCACGCGGCCTCGCTCGATCGCGAAAGCGCGCGCCGGAAAATCGCGGAATTAACCGGGCCGGAATCGAAGGCCTCTGTGGTGCTGGAGGCGGGCGAAGTATCTCAGGTGGTAGCGAATGTCGCCGCGCGCCTTCCGGCCGACATGCTGGTAATCGGCCG
>DATGGL010000085.1:0-11883 GCA_035308605.1 Bryobacteraceae bacterium | reverse complement strand
CGTTCACCGACCCTGACGAAGCATTGAAAACCGTGTCGCCACTGTACAACGCGCTGACGGTTCCATTCCC
The DNA here is from genome assembly GCA_035308605.1 of Bryobacteraceae bacterium. Lineage (GTDB taxonomy): Bacteria > Acidobacteriota > Terriglobia > Bryobacterales > Bryobacteraceae > Palsa-187. The sequence goes on along the minus strand of DATGGL010000085.1, from coordinate 11,813 downwards.
GCCGCCGACCAACGATCCAGCGGCGCTCAGCGTGGCGATTCCGGCTGCGGAAAGCGGCGCGCTGCCGAGCGAAATGTCGTTTGAGAGAAATGTCACCGAACCCGTGGGTATCACTTTGCCGGAGCCAGTGACCGTGGCTGTGAGCTGCAGTGTGTCGGTCAAAGCGAAGCTGGTTGGCGCCGCTGTGATCGACGTGGTGGTGGATGGACCCGAAGTCCACTCCGTCACCAGACGATTCGCGTCGAAGGAGCCGAGACCGGTGGCCAGATCGTATCCGGGACCGGCGGCGTAGCCCACCAGTCCATTTACGCAATTGGGACTGTCCTGTTCGCACGCAACGCGATTGTCTCCGGTGGTGATGTCGTGAAAAATATCCGACGTCGATTGCGCCAGGCGATACAGCGTGGGATTGACGTTGCCCAGTCCCGGCTGCGTCAGAATCTTTTTCGAGACCAGATACTGATTCAGCAACGCCAGGATTCCGGCGAACGACGGGGCACCGGCCGAGGTTCCGCCAACTACGCGCAATGCACCCGAGGTCTGAAACAGATAGCCGTCGTGATCGGGCGAAGCGGCCAGGGACACGTCGGGAACGTCGCGCGCATTGTCGGCGGGGACTCCGGGTCCGGTCTGCCACACCGGTTTCGTAAACAGGGCGCTCGCGCCGCCCCCGGATGCGGCCAGTTGATTCCGCTCGACGGAATCGTTCCAGACGATTTCCGGAATGTAGGAGAGCGCGGATGCGCCGTTGGCGCTATTGGTGGACGCCCAGTAGTTGGCATTGCCCTCGCTGAATCGGGTGCCGCCGACGCCGGTGATTTCAGGGATGCTGGCGGGAAAATCCGCGGTCAAGCCCTTGGATGCCTGAGGAGTCTCCGCGCTGAGATCGCAGGTCGCGGCTCCCTGGTCGCCCGAGGAGGCGATCCAGGTGATTCCCTGTGCATTGGCCTGTTGAGCGATGTAGCGCAGTCCCAACTGGTTCGCCAACTCACAACTGCCATAGCTCATGCTCATCACGGGCGCGATGTTCTGGTCGACGGCGTATTGCGCGGATATGTTGATGCCGCGCGAATAGACATAGATGATGGTCGCGTTCCTTGCGATCGCACCGGACCACTCCAGATCCAGATCGGCTTCGGTCAGGTCGCCCGCGCTGGTGCCGGGATCAGTCCCGAACAAGACCAACTGCGGGTCCTTCGCGGGAAGATTAAATCGCTTTCGAAACGCGCGGATGTCCGTGAGATCGACGTCGGTCCGGCCGATAATAGCGATCTTTTGCCCGGTACCGTCGATACCGGCCGCGTACAAGGGCGTCAGGTCATAGATAGCCGCGAAATCGTCGGGAGCGAGATAGTGGCTCGATCCGCTGTTGTAATCCGGCGCCAGGCGGCTGTTTCGATACGCGGGCTGGTAATCGAAATCGTTCAGCCCGGCGAAGCCGCTGACCACCGGGGCGAGCGCCGCCGGAATCGACGGGTCAGTGGAATTCGAAAAATGGTCCACGCCATTCACGCGAAAGCGGCGAATTTCGGTGCGTAGCGCGCGGCCAACCTGCGCAGCCGTTCCGCTGAACGTGATCCAGTGCCGGCCCCGCGCAACATCATGGATCCGGAGGCCTTGGGACTGAAGCCAGGTGATGATTTTCGACAGATCGTCACCGCTCAAGCCGAATCGATCGCCAAACTGCTCCGGAGTCAGCCAATGTTGAAAATCCGGGGACCCGGGATTGCGTTGCGAGTCTAAGAATGCGGCAAGCGATGTCGATGGGGTGAGCAGAAGGCTGACGTAGCTCAACTCGGTGGCTGGATCGAGGGGTCCCTGGTCGAACTGAGGCTGCGCATTGGGATGGACGTGGCCGCGTAAGACAAAGGCCCGGTTCGCGTCGACGGGCGCGGCAATACGGTCGTCGGCGGCCAGGCCGATTCCCGGCGCCAGCAACGCCAGGATGGCGCAAAAATAGTGCGATTTCCCTTTAAAATGCAAGCCCCCTCCCCTGCGCTCCGCCAAAGTATCCTCAATTGTATCTGAAGCGGCAAGATTGGCTGACGACTGCTAGAATAGGCAGCGAATGCAGGTGTTGAAGGCTGGCACGCACAAATTGTTGCTCCTCGAGCTGGATACTGAGTTTCTCGAGAACATTGCGCGTCAGGCTGGGTTCGAGTTTCGGATCGAAGAGCAGTCGCGCTCGGTTGTAATCGACCTGAATGCGGAGGGCCGGCAGGCGCCGCTTCTGTTGTTCGACGCCGCCGATCCGGCGAATCTCGGCTGGTTTTCGCGCTGCCAGTTTTATGTCGACGGGTTGAGCGGGTCGGTGCTACAGACGCCCATCCAGCTCGCCAATCAGCGCGATCCCAAGGGCCGTGCGCTGCCGCATTCGATCCGGTTGCAGATCAACAAGGAGCTGCCCGCCAGTTTCCGTTTACCGAACAAAGCGCCGGTGACGGAACAGATGGTTTACCACGTGCTTTATAATTTCTTGAACGCCCTGCTGAATACGGGCGTAGGCGTGTGCGGCGGAAACGTAGTGCGGGCGCTCGCCGGGCGCACGGAGCCGCAGGCCAGCCGGAATTAGGCTCTCGTTTATGAAATTTTGTCTGTTTGTGGTCACGGCGCTGTGCGCCGCGCAGCCGATCGTTATTAAAACCGGCACGCTGATCGATGGCAAGGGCGGGGTCCAGCGCAATGTCGATGTGGTGATCGAAGGCTCGAAGATCGTCCGCGTGGAGCCGGCGCGCGGGAAGGCATCTTACGACCTTTCCGGGATGACGTTGATGCCGGGCTGGATCGACACGCATGTCCATCCGAGCTGGCATTTCAAGAACAACCGTCTGGTAGAGAACGAAGAGTCGCTCGATCAGCAGATGGTTTATACGGCCGCGAATGCGCAGGCGACGCTGCACGCCGGATTCACCACCGTGCAAAGCATCGGCGCGCCGATCGACAAACCGCTGCGCGATGCCATCAACTCGGGCGTAATCGAGGGGCCGCGGATTCTGACGTCGATTTATCAGATTACGGATGCGTCCGGCAGTCCCGATCAAATCCGGCAGATCGTCCGGAAGGGCAAGCAGGAAGGCGCGGACGTCGTCAAGATATTCGCGACCAAGAGCATCCGCGATGGCGGCGGGATCTCGATGAGCATGGATCAGATCGCCGCGGCGTGCGGAGAAGCGAAGGCGCAGGGCCTGCGGGCGGTGGTTCACGCGCATGCGTCCGATGGAGCGCAGGCGGTGATCAAGGCGGGATGCACCGGAATCGAGCACGGGACGTTCCTGGACAACGCGACGCTCGACCTGATGAAGGAGCGAGGGATCTATTTCGACCCGAACTTCCTGGTGCTGCACAATTATCTGGATAACAAGCCCAAGTTCCTGGGCATCGGCAACTACAACGAAGAAGGCTTCGCGTACATGCAGAAGGCCTTGCCGCAGGTGGCCGACGTGATCCGGCGCGCCCGGGCCAAGGGCGTGATGATCGTGCTCGGAACCGACGCGGTCGCTGGATCGCATGGGAGAAACTACGAGGAGTTCGTCTATCGCGTGAAGGACGGCGGCGAGAAACCGATGGATGTGCTGATGAGCGGCACCTCGGTGGCGGCGGCTTCGCTGGGCCTCGGCAAGCTGGTCGGCACAGTCGCCCCAGGATTCGAGGCGGATCTGGTCGCTGTGGAGGGTAATCCGCTGGACGACATCACAGCGGTGCGGCGGGCGGCGTTTGTGATGAAGGGCGGGAAGCTGGTCCGCTACGATCCGGCGAAGCGATGATAGAGTACGCCGACGCTAGTCCGGAAGTCCGCGCGGTCTTCGACGACATCATGGCCACGCGGAAGACCGACTGGATCAACAATTTCTGGAAGGCGCTGGCGCATGACCCGGTGACGCTGCGGCGGACGTGGGAATCCATCAAGCAGATCATGGCTCCTGGAGCGCTGGACGCGTTGACGAAGGAGATGCTCTACGTTGCGGTCAGCGTGTCGAATCAGTGTGGGTACTGCATCGCATCGCACACGGCCGCGGCTCGCAAGGCGGGGATGACGGACGCGCAGTTCGCCGAATTGATGGCGGTAGTGGGTATGGCGAATGAGACGAATCGTCTGGCAAGCGGGTATCAGGTGGAGATCGACGCTCGGTTCAAGGCGTAGGCCTTGTGGGGCCGGCTTGCGGCGCGCCGATTTTTAATGGGCACTCGACCGGCGAAATACAATTCGTAGACCCGCTTACTATCGTGCGCGGTTCGGTGCGCGCGATCGATGGCATATGTCGCCGCCGTCCCCACTCCGAGCAATTGAGGTACAAAAGTAGGATGGGACGAATCACGTTGCTGGCAGCTTTGTGTGCATCCGCTCTCACGGCGCAGGATTGGGCGCGGCAGGCCGTCGACAAGTCGCCCCGGCATCGCGAGTGGGTTACCGTCAAGCACGATGGCCGGTCGGTCGAGACGTTCATCGCGTATCCGGAGCGGCGCGACAAGGCGCCGGTGGTGCTGGTGATTCACGAAATTTTCGGCATGTCGGACTGGGTGGAGGAGTTAGCGGATGAATTCGCCGCGGCTGGATATGTCGCCGTCGCGCCGGATCTGCTCTCAGGTATGGCGCCGGGCGGGGGACGCACCAAGGATTTTGCCGCGGGACGCGTGGGCGAGGCGATCGGTAAACTGCCGCCGGATCAGATTAACGCCGATCTCAACGCGGCTGCGGATTACGGTTTGAAGCTGCCGGCTTCCAACGGGAGGCTGTTCGTCGCGGGCTTCTGCTGGGGCGGAGGCCAGTCGTTTCGGTTTGCGACTACACGTCCCGATTTGAAGGCCGCATTCGTCTTCTACGGTCCTCCTCCAGCGAAGGAGTCGATCGCCAATATCAAGGCTCCGGTGTATGGATTTTATGCCGGGATGGATGCGCGCATTGGACAGACGATTCCCGATACGGTCTCGCAGATGAAGGCAGCCGGGAAGAGCTACGATCCAGTGACGTACGACGGTGCGGGGCATGGCTTCATGCGCTCCGGCGAGCAGCCCGACGCGACCGATCCGAATAAGAAGGCGCGAGCCGAGGCGTGGGCCCGGTTGAACGCGCTCATCAAGAAAAATTCGTAGGCATATCATCATAAACACCAACGGCATGAACACCAACGGCGAAGCTCGCAGGCGTTTTCTATCTTACTTTTCGGGTTTGGGGCTGGGCGCGACGCTGCTTCCGGGCGTGCTGTGGGCGCAAGTCCAGCAGGAGGAAGATACGCGCGTCACGCCCGCAATGCTGAAAGATGCGCTGGCGCTGGCTGGTCTCACATTCAGCGAAGAGGACCAGAAGGCCATGCTTCAGGGCGTGAATCGCAACTTGGGCAATTACGAAGAGCTGCGCAAAATTCACATTCCCAACGATGTCTCGCCGCCGTTCTATTTCAACCCGATCGTGCCGGGGATGAAGGTGAATCGGGTCAAGGAAGGCGTGCGGTTCAGTACGCCGGCAGTAAGGCGTCCTGCGAATCTGGAAGATGTCGCGTTCTGGCCGGTGACGCAGCTCGCGCAATTGCTCCGGACCCGTCAGGCGACATCGGTCGAGCTGACGCAGATGTATCTGGATCGTCTGCACAAATACAATCCCAAGCTGAACTGCGTGGTCACGTTTCTGGACGACCTTGCGATGACGCAGGCGAAGCTGGCGGACGCCGAAATCGCGGCGGGGAAGTACAAGGGTCCGCTGCACGGGATTCCGTGGGGCGCGAAAGACATCATCACGGTGAAGGGTTATAAGACCACGTGGGGGTCGGACGCCTATAAGGACCAAATGCTCGAGGATGAGGCCAGCGTGGTCGAGATGCTGCGCGACGCGGGCGCGGTCCTGATCGCCAAGCTGACTTCGGGTGAATTGGCTCAAGGAGACCGCTGGTTCGGCGGCACGACGAAAAACCCATGGAATTTGTCGGAGGGATCGAGCGGATCGTCAGCGGGGCCGGCTTCCGCCACGGCGGCCGGCTGCGTCGCGTTCGGCATCGGGACGGAGACCAGCGGCTCAATCCTGAGTCCGTCGGCTCGCTGCGGCGTGACCGGATTGCGGCCGACGTTCGGAAGAATCAGCCGTTATGGAGTGATGGCGCTTTCCTGGACGCAGGACCGTCTAGGTCCGTTGTGCCGGTACGCGGAGGATTGCGCCGTCGTGATGAGCGTGATTGCGCGGCCTGACGGGCGCGATATGAGCGTGTCGGACATTCCGTTCAACTGGAACGCGCATCTCGATATTCGCAAGCTGCGGGTGGGGTATCTGAAAGACGCGTTCGACGAAACCAAAGACGCCGCGCTTAAGGGGCATGACGACAAGGCGCTTGAACAGGTGCAGGCGTTGGGCGTGAAGCTGATTCCGCTGAAGGTGCCGGACTGGAATGTCGATGTGGCGAGCATCGGAGTGGAGTCCGCTGTGTTCTTCGATGAACTGGTGCGCTCGGGTAACGATAAGAAGCTGACCAATCCGGCGCGCGCGAACGGGTTCCGGGCGAGCCGCGTGGTGCCGGCGGTTGAATATTTACAATCGCAACGCGCGCGCGCCATGATGATGGCCAAGCTCGCCGAGGCGACCGCGGGAGTCGATGTGTACTTGTGCCCCGCTACCAGCGGAGGGCCGCCGGCGCCTGTTGGAGGACGGGGAGCGCCGAATCCGCGGCGGCAGAGCAGTACGCAGCGGCACTTCACGATGGCAAATCTCGCGTGTTATCCGGCGGTCGCGGTGCCGCATGGCTTCGGCGAGTCTGGCAGTCCGTCGAGCATCACGTTCTACGGCCGTCCGTTCGGCGATGGCGAAGTTCTGGCGCTGGCGAAGGCGTATCAGGATGCCGCCGGGTTTCATCTGAAGCACCCGGGGCTTGGAGGCTGAATGCAACCCGCCGACACCACGCAGTTACTGCTTCCGATTAGCGATGAGGATCATGTCCACGGTCCCGCGTCGGCGAGCTTCACGCTGGTCGAGTACGGCGACTACCAATGTCCCGATTGCGGACGCCTGTTCTGGATCATTCGCGATTTACAGAGTGAGTTAGGCGACCGGCTGCGCATTGTGTATCGGCACTATCCGCTATCCGGCATTCATCCGCAGGCGCAGGAGGCGGCCGAAGCCGCCGAGGCTGCTGGCGCGCAAACTCGTTTTTGGGAAATGCACGATCTTTTATTTCAAAACCAAAGTGCCCTAAGCCGAAAAAATCTGCTGGGATATGCCGATAACCTTAAGCTAGACATAGGCCGATTTCGCGAGGAATTGAAAACACAGGTTTATGACGAACGCGTCCGCGAGGATTTCCGGCGAGGTGTGCAGAACGGCGTTTACCGCACACCAGGATTGTTTCTGAATGGCGTCCGGCACGATGGGGCATGGGATCGGGACACGCTTTTCGCGAAGCTGACCGGTTAATGCATATATGCCAAATGACGAGGCGTTACCGGATCAAATTTTCGCCTAATGCAACTTTTAACACTCTTTTGTGTTAAAACAGGAAACGTTAGATCCGTTTGCGTCATCCATACCTAAGATCATGCGTCCATTGATCTAGGTGAGGGATTGCTACTCCCCTCAGCGTCCACAGGTTTGCACGTATGTACACTGATCCGGGATCCGGCCTTTTTTTCCTACAAGTTGTTAGCGCGGCTTTTCTCACCGTGGTTTACAGGTTCCGCCGCGCGTTAACCGGCCTGGTCCGACGAAAACACAACCCTGGCGAATCGCCCGGAAGGTAACCGTGCGTCTTTCCTTCCGCGATCCGGACGGATTCGTGTTCCGCTCGCAAGAGCGAATCTTTCGGTGTGTATTCGCCCACGCGGCGCAGAATTTGCGGGCCTTTCTGCCGTCGGGAATCGCTACAACGTGGATGTCGGAAAGTGTTTTAGCGGCGACGGCCGTGATTTCAGTCAACTCGGGGCGCGATCTGATTCCGGAGTTACACCAAGAGTTGCCCCGCCACGCCGTGATTCTCGAGCACGAGCCGATCCCTTTTCCCAGCTATCCTTACGAGTGGCCGCCGGAAATGCTGCACGCCGCCGGCAAACTGACGCTGCGGATGGCGCGCGAATCCCTTGACGACGGGTTCGGCCTCAAGGACGCCACGCCCTACAACATCATGTTCGATGGCCCGCGGCCCGTGTTCATCGACATCCTGTCGTTTGAGAGACGGGACAGTCTGGATACGTTGTGGCGTCCGTATGCGCAGTTCGTCCGATCCTTCGTTTATCCGTTGCTTGCAGCGCGGTTTTGTGGCGTCCGGATCGACGAGTTGTTGCTGGTGCACCGGGACGGGATTGAGCCGGAACGCATGCTGAGCATGTTGCGGGGCTGGCGGCGATGGCGGCCTTCGTTCTTGACGGCGGTGACGATTCCCGCGTTATTGTCGCGCAAAGAGTTGTCCCGCAAAGAGCTGCCCCGCAAAGATCGCGATGCCGGGACTGCCGTGGTTCAGGCGAAGGACGCTGAGGAAGCGAAATTCGTCATGGCCCGGCGGCTTCGAAAGGCGGATCGTCTCCTGGGCGAGGTTCCTTCGCGTCCGCAGGCGCTCGAGTACATGAAGTCCGGCCGCATTTACTCCGAGACCGAGTGGGACGAAAAGCAGCGAATCGTTACGCAAACCCTGGAGCGTTACCGGCCCGTCAACTTACTGGACGTCGGCTGCAACATCGGCCACTTCAGCATTCTCGCCGCGCGGATGGGCGCTCGCGTGGTGGCGATCGATCACGATCCGGATGCTGTGGGCGTGGCGTGGAAGACCGCGGTTACGGAACAGCTATCGATTCTTCCACTGGTGGTCAACATCGCGCGTCCGCCGGGTGCGTGCGGATGGTCGAATGAGGAGTTCCCTGGCTTTCTGGACCGAGCGCGCGGCAAATTCGATTGCGTCCTGATGCTGGCGCTGCTGCATCATTTGCTGGTGAACGAGCGGGTTCCTCTGGATAGCATTTTCGACCTGGCCGCCCGGTTGACCACGCGCTCACTGATCGTCGAGTACATTGACCCGGCCGATCCACAGTTTCGCGGTATCGCACGAGGGCGCGACGCGCTGCATCGCGATCTGACCACGGACAGCTTTGAGCACGCCGCTCAGCGGCTTTTCGAGATCGCCGACGCGCGGGCTGTTACGCCTACGCGTCGCATTTATACACTCGAGAAAAGGCGATCGTAGACACGTGATGCGCCGCATCGCGGTCTGCCTGGCGTTTTCCACCTGGTGCTTTCTGAATTGCTGGGGGCAGCTCGCGCAGGGCGGCTCGGTCTATTACGCGCGCTTCCATCCGTGGGAGACGGTTGCACGGCCGGTCCTGTACTGGGAACTGGCTATCACGGCGGGAATGCTCGCAGTCTGGCGATTGCTTCACGGGAAGACCGCGCTGCATCGGATGTTTCTTGCGCTCTCCGTCGTTCCCATCGGGATCGCGGCAGTGGCTGCGGCGAATGTGGCTCCCGCCAGGCTTGTACCGCTGCTCACTAGTCGTTTTCTCTGGCCGGCGCTGGGACTTCTTTTCCTTCCCCTTGTTGTGTGGGCCGTACTGCGTCCGCTGCCCGCTTCCAGACTTCTACAATCGCTGTTCCTTTACTCTTGGCCAGTTCTGGCGGTTACCTACGTGAACGCGGCGCGGGCTTCGCTGCTGCCCAATCGGGTAGTCGATTACGCCGATGGTCCGCTGGCCGTTCCTCTCGGAGCGCCTCCGGCCGGCGTGCGTGTCATCTGGATCGTTTTCGATGAATGGAGCCAGGCGATCACGTTCGGGAACCGTCCCGCGGGCCTCGACTTGCCGAACTTCGATCGCCTGCGCGCGGAATCTTTTTACGCGACGGCGGCCGAGCCGCCCGGCGGTTTTACCAGAATCTCGATTCCGAGCCTGACTCTCGGCGAGCATGCCGAGGCGACGCCTATGGGCCCAAACTCTCTGATGGTCGAGGCGCCGTCTCATCGCGATCCCGTTGCCTGGGGCGCGCTGCCGAACGTGTTCGACACGGCGCGGCAATTGGGATACAACACGGCGTTAGCCGGGTGGTTTCACCCGTACGGACGCTTGTTGAATCGCAGCCTGGCGCGATGTTATTGGACGGCAGAATGGCTGCCGCCGGGCCTGGAAGAGCCGTTCAGGCGCGAATCCTTGCCAGCAGCGATGTGGCGGAGGGGCCGAATGCAAGTGGCTGCCCTGCCGCTACTCGGGCGGCTGTTCGGCCGTCTCGCTTCAGGAGATTCAAGACAAGGCGAGCTGGAACGCTTCAGCTACCTTCGCGATCGGGCGTTTGAAATCGTCGTGGACCCATCCATGGGCCTGGCGTTCATCCATCTGCCGGTTCCCCATCCGCCGGCCGTCTACGACCGGTCTCTCAAGCAAATGACGACGGATCCAACGCGGGGATACCTGGACGGTCTGGCCTTGGCGGACGTCACGCTAGGCGCGCTGCGGCAGAAGATGGAAGATGCGGGGCTCTGGAACAGCGCGGCGGTGCTCGTCAGTTCGGATCACAGCTTGCGGCCATCGATCTGGCGCGATCAGCATATCTGGAATAGCGACGACGAGACTGTCTCGCGCGTGAACACGTCCGCCGTTCCCTTCATGCTGAAGCTCCCGGGTCAAAGCCGCCGCGGCGTGACGTATGACAAGAGCTTCGATACGGACATCAGCCGCAGCCTGGCGACGGCGATTCTCGCGGGGGATCTCAGAGAGCCCGGCGAGATCGCGCCGTTCATCGAGAAACGTCAATCAGGGCTGCCCGCCAGGACCTTCCGGGGAGAGAGCGCTCAAGAGCCACGCGACGCGCTGGGGCGAGCCTTCAAACAGATTCCGCGGCGGATGGCGCAGCGTCAGTAGCTGGCGATATAGCAGATCTTCCATGCTGGAATTGATTCCCCATCCGGCCAGGTACTCGAGCCGCAGATCGCGATCGCGATTGATCTCGGCGCCTGCGATCCATGGCGCAAGGTCGGAGCGCTGGGCGATGAACGTGGTCAGCAAGTCATAAGCGGTGGGGACTTCGATCTCGCGCAGCGATTCGGCGACCGGCGCGTAGTCGGGACGCTCCAGGCGCTGCTGTAACTCATCGACATTGATCTTCAACGGACCGTCATGACCCAGGAAAACCATGTCGTAGCCGCGGCCATCGCGAGTGTTGATCCAGATGGTGGCATCCGGGAAGACGTCGAAGAAAGTCGCAAATTCGCTCTTGATGGTCTGGACGTCGCTCTCATACAGCGGAACGTACAACGTGAACAGACCGCCGGGGGTCAGGTGCGCCTTCACCGCTTCGAAGTACTCTTTGGAATAAATGGCGGCCGTGCCCTTGACAAAAACATCCAGCGGATCGGACGCGATGACATCGAACTTGTCCGTCGTGGTCAGAATGTAGTGCCGCGCGTCGTCGAAGACGATGTGGGTGCGCGGGTTGTGCATCACGTCGTAATCCTGCTTGAAGAAATAGCGGGTTGAGGTGGGCGGGATTACAGGCTCGATCTCGCAGATCGTGATTTTCTGGATGCCCGGATATCGTGTGAACGTTCCGGCGGAGACTCCGGCGCCGAATCCGATCCCCAGGACCGAGCGCGGATTCGGATGAAGCAGCGCGGGCAAATGGCCCACCATGCGCTGCAACTTCATGTCGTATGGCTCGGTGGTCGCTTCCACGTGACCGTTGACGTCGATTTCGTAAGCGCCGTCGCGCCATTGGGTGATGGCGGCGGAAGAATTTCTGCCTTCGACTGTGTAGAGCACGCGCGATTGGCCCGCGTAGATCGCCATGCGGCGTCCATACGCGATCAGCTCACCCGGGATCGGATCGAGCTTCCACGCGAGGTAAGCTGTCATGCCCATGGATG